>CBDUGF010000004.1:0-65393 GCA_965366835.1 uncultured Rhodobacterales bacterium | reverse complement strand
GGCGCGGCGCAATGCGGTATCTGCACGCCGGGCATGATGGTCTCGGCTGTAGCGCTCCTGCGCGCCGAGCCCGCGCCGAGCGAGGCGCTGGTCAAGGATGCGCTCGGCGGCGTGCTCTGCCGCTGCACCGGCTATGTCAAGATCATCGACGCGGTGATGGATCGCGGCCCGGGCGTTGACGCCGACGCAAACGGCCATGCCGGGGCGGCGATCGCCAAGCTCGATGGCGGCCCCAAGGTGCGCGGCACCGAGCGGTTCGGCGATGATATCGCCCCGCCCGACGCCTTGGTGATCCGGATCATCCGCAGCCCGCACGCCCGGGCGCGCTTTGCCTTCGGCGATCTTGAAGCCTTCGCGGCGCGCCCTGGAATCGAAGCGGTTCTCACCGCAGGCGACGTCCCGGGCGCCAATCTCTACGGCGTGATCCCCGGCTTTCACGACCAGCCGGTTTTCGCTGTCTGCGAAGCCCGCTTTCGCGGCGAAGCGGTGGCCGCCGTCGTCGGCGAGGCCAGGGCGATGGCCCGCTTCGATCCGGCAGACTTCCCGGTAAGCTGGGAGCCGCTGCCCGACACGCAGGACATGGCTTCTGCCATGGCCGAAGGTGCTGCGCTCCTGCACGAAGCGCGCGCAGGCAACGTGATGTGCGGTGGCTTCGTCGCCCACGGCGACGCCGATGGCGCGCTGGCCCGCGCCGCCGTGATCGCCGAGGGCCGGTTCACCACCAGCTTCGTCGAACACGCCTATATCGAGCCCGAGGCCGGCTTTGCCGAGATCGTGAACGGCCGGGTCGAAGTGCATGCCTGCACCCAGGCGCCGGTGATGGATCTCGACACGCTCGAGCAGGTTCTGGGCATGGACCGCGCCCGCATCCGTGTCGTGCCCACCGCGACCGGCGGCGGTTTCGGCGCCAAGCTCGATGTCTCGGTGCAGCCCTATCTGGCGATTGCGGCGCTGAAAACCGGACGGCCGGTGCGGCTCACCTACGAGCGCCGCGAATCGATGCAATCGACCACCAAGCGCCACCCGGCGGAGATGACCGTCAGGATCGGCGCCGATGCCGAGGGCCGGATTTGCGGCTTTCGCTTCGATGGCCTGTTCAACACCGGCGCCTATGCCAGCTGGGGGCCAACGGTGGCCAACCGGGTGCCGGTACATGCCTCCGGGCCTTATGCGGTGGCCGATTACCGCGCCGAGGCCAAGGGCATTCACACCCATTGCCCGCCCTCCGGCGCGTTTCGCGGCTTTGGCGTACCGCAGGCGGCGGTGGCGCAGGAAAGCCTGTTTGACGTGCTGGCCGACAGGCTCGGCATCGACCGGCTGGAGTTTCGCATCCTGAATGCGCTCGAAAATGGCGTGCCGACGGTCTGCGGCCAGGTGTTCGAACAGGGCGTCGGCATCAAGGCCTGCCTAGAGGCGCTCAAGCCCGCCTGGGACAGTGCCCGCGCCACGGCGGAGAAGGTCAACCGCCGGGGCGGTACGGTCCGGCGCGGTGTCGGCATTGCGGCGGGCTGGTATGGCTGCGGCAACACCTCGCTGCCCAACCCCTCGACGATCAAGGCCGGGCTGCGGCGTGACGGGCAAATCGTGCTGCACCAGGGTGCGGCAGATATCGGCCAGGGCGCCAACACGGTGATCGCGCAGATCTTCGCCACCGCGCTCGGCGTGCCTGTCAGCGCGCTGGCGCTGGTCGGCGGCGATACCGACGTGACGCCCGACGCCGGCAAGACCTCGGCCTCGCGCCAGACCTTCGTGACCGGCAATGCCGCGCGGCTGACCGGCGAGGCGCTGCGCGCAGAAATCCTGCAACGCGCCAATGCGGGCGACGCAGCCGAGATCGAACTGGCCGCCAATCTGCTTCGTGTGCGCGATGGTACGCGCGTGCACGAGATCGACCTCTCGGCGCTGGAGCCCGACGCCGAAGGCTATGTGCTGCGCGCCGAGGAGACCTATGATCCGCCGACAAAGCCGCTGGATGCCAACGGTCAGGGCGAGCCTTACGCGCAGTTTGGCTATGCCGCGCATCTCTGCGTGCTCGAGGTCGACACCGCGCTGGGCACCGTAAAGCCGCTGAAATTCGTCGCCGCGCATGATCTCGGCAAGGCGATCAACCCGCTGCTGGTCGAAGGCCAGGTCGAAGGCGGCATCGCCCAGGGCCTCGGCATGGCGCTGATGGAGGAATACCTGCCCGGGCGCACCGAGAACCTGCATGACTACCTGATCCCGACGGTGGGCGACATGCCGCCCGTCGAGACCCTGATCATCGAGGAACCGGACGCGCACGGGCCTTACGGCGCCAAGGGGCTGGGCGAACATGTGCTGATCCCCACCGCTCCGGCAATCCTGAACGCGATCCGCGATGCCACAGGGGTTGCGATGCACCACCTGCCGGTCACGCCGTCGCGTTTGAAAGCGGCGCTGAAGGAGATGGCGGATGGATAGAGCGAATTCCGAAGCGGAATTCAGTCCGTTTTCCGACGCGGAAAACAGGTGCCTGGCCGATACGGCGCGGCAATCGAAATCCGCGTCGGATTTCGAACCGATTTTGGCGTCCAAAATCGTCACGGGAGGAAACCATGGCGCGTGAGAGAGTGAGCGTCGAGAAGATCCGCTGCGATGCCTGCCCGGTGATGTGCTACATTGCCGAAGGCAAACCCGGCGCCTGCGACCGATATGCCAATCACGGCGGCGAATTGGTGCGGCTCGACCCGCTCACGGTGATCGAGATCAGTTCCGAGAAGCTGGTGCCGTTCCTCGCCACCGACGAAGCCGGCGATTGGGACGGAGATATCGTCAAGGGCCAGCGCCGCTTCGTCACCGCGGTCGGCGCCGGCACCACCTATCCCGATTACAAGCCCGCCCCCTTCATCGTCAGCCAGGAAGTCGATGGCGTCGACATGGTCACGGTCGTGACCGAGGGCATCTTTTCCTATTGCGGTGCCAAGGTGAAGATCGACACCGACCGCCATCTCGGCAACGAACGCGACGTGGTGCGCGTCGATGGCGAGCCGATCGGCCATGTGATGACGTCCGAATACGGCTCGAAAATGCTCTCGCTCGGCGGCGTCGAACACCTTACAGGCGGCTCCAAGAAGGAAGGCCGGGTGACCTGCGACGCGCTGATGCAGCTGTGCAACCGCGAACCCGTCACCATGGTGATCGGCGAGGAGGGCCATGCCACGGAAGTGGTGGTGCAGGCCGGCCAGCCGCCCATCGTCAACGGCGTGCCGGAAAAGCTGATGCGGGTCGGCTGCGGCTCGGCCGCCATCGGCATGTTCGCCAAGCAATGGCGCGACATCGTCGACGAGGTGGTGGTGGTCGATGACCATATCACCGGGGTGCTCAGCGAGCATCAGGCCGGGCAGGTGCTGGGCGTGCCGCCCACCGGCATCAGGATCAAGGGCCGCCGCTCGACCCCCGGGCGCTACTTTCAGGTCGCCGAGCCGGGGCTCGGGTGGGGCGGCACCGATATCGACGATCCGCTGACCATCCTGGGCGATTGGAAACCGGACGTGGCATGGCCCGGCCTGCGCCTCTTCATGGTCTCCACCACGGGCGAGCAATGGGCTTATTTCGAGCTTGATGCCGATCTGGTGCCGCGCGCCGCCGAAGCGCCCGAAGCTGTCAAAGCCAGCGCCGAGCGCATCGCCGAGAACTGCGAGCCTTCGATCTGTTCGGTGCTGTTCATGGGCGGCGCCGGGGGCAGCTTGCGCGCCGGCGTAACGGAAAACCCGGTGCGCCTCACCCGCTCGGTGCGCGAGGCGCTGGCGCGGGTCAGCTGTGGTGGCGCCGAGGCCTATGTCTGGCCCGGCGGCGGCATCACGGTGATGGCCGACGTAATGGAAATGCCCTCCAACGCCTTCGGCTATGTGCCCACCCCTGCCATCGTGGCGCCGATCGAATTCACCATGCGGGTCAGCGATTACGCGGCTCTGGGCGGGCATATCAAGGAAATCCACCCGGTCGAGACGGTGCTCAGCGACGCCACCCGCAAGATCGGCCCCAGTGCTGCGGGCCACGACCCCAATGCGCGCGGACATTTCCGCTGGGGCGAGAAATGAGTTCTTCCAGCGCCTTCCTCCCGGGTGAGCGACTGCACTTGCAGCATGGCCCGATCGACCTGGTGATCGGGGCAGACGGTGCGCGCAAACAGGCGTTTGCGGCGGCGGAAGCCGCGTTTGACGGCGTCCTTGAAGGGCTGGTCGAGGAGCTTGAGCTATTGCGGCGCGCCGGGGGGTGGGGTGAAACCCCACCCTACGCGGTGAAGGGTCCGGTCGCGAAACGGATGGTGCGGGCGGTGGCGCGACATCAAGGCTTTGTCACCCCGATGGCGGCAGTCGCTGGCGCGGTGGCCGATCATGTGCTGGCGGCCATGGTCGCGGCGGGCGGGCTGCGCCGCGCCTATGTCAACAATGGCGGCGATATCGCCCTGCATCTCGCCCGCGGAGAGACGTTTCGCCTCGCCATGGCCGGGCTGGATGGCGCGGGCTTGGGCGCGGTCGAGATCGGCGCCGGCGACGGCATCGGCGGCGTCGCCACCAGCGGGCAGGGCGGGCGCAGCCTGTCCTTTGGCATCGCCGACAGCGTGACGGTTCTGGCGCGCGACGCGGCATCGGCGGATGCGGCGGCGACGCTGATCGCCAATGCGGTCGATCTGCCCGGCCATGGCGCGATTGCCCGCAGGCCGGCCAGCCAATTGCGCCCCGAAAGCGATCTCGGCGAGCGCCTGGTTGTCGCTGGCGTCGGGCCGCTCAGCGATGCCGACATTACGCAGGCCCTGGCGCGTGGAGTCGCAGCGGCAAACGAGATGCGACAGGCCGGGCTGATCCATGCGGCGGCGCTGTTCTTGCGCGGGCAAAACCGCCTTGTCGGACCCATCGGACGAGCAGAATTGAAGGATGTCGAACATGCCTGACCTCAAAATCAGAAAGACCATCGAGAGCCTGGAGGAAATCTGGCACGAGGGCGGTGTGCCGGCCAAATCCCCCTATCGCCGGGCCTGGGCCATGGCGGTGATCGCCAACCCGTTCGCCGGGCAATACGCGCCCGAGATCCAGCCCTTCATGGAGGAGCTGAAACCGCTCGGCATCCAGCTGGCCACACGTCTGATCGAGATGATGGGCGGGGCCGAAAATGTCGAAGGCTATGGCAAGGGCGCGATCATCGGCAGCGCCGGCGAGATCGAACATGGTGCGCTCTGGCACGCGCCGGGCGGCTATGCCATGCGCGAGCTTCTGGGCGCCGAGCGTTCCAAGGCCATCGTGCCCTCGACCAAGAAGGTCGGCGGGGTCGGCGCGCGGCTCGACGTGCCGGTCACGCATATTACCGCCTCATACGTGCGCTCGCATTTCGACAGTATCGAAGTCGGCTGCAACGATGCACCTCGGGCCGATGAAATGGCGCTGATCCTGGTGATGACCAATGGCGCACGGGTGCACAATCGCGCCGGCGGGCTGGACGCCGGCGATATCAAGGGAGAGGATGGGCTGAGATGAAAGCGAAGATCAGGAAACTCACCGTCACGGTGGAAGAGACGCTGAGCGAGATGGGCCGCGAGATCATGCCGCCCACGCGCAAGGCTGTGGCCGTGGCGGTGATCGAGAACCCGTTCGCCGGGCGCTACGTCGAAGACCTCGGCGAGCTGATGGAGATCGGCGCCGAACTGGGCGGGCTGCTCGGGGAACGTTGCGTGCTGGCGCTTGACATAACGCCGGAAGACGCTGAATCCTATGGCAAATCCGCCATGGTGGGGGAAAACGGCGAGCTTGAACATGCCGCCGCGATCCTGCATCCCAAGCTCGGCGCGCCGCTCAGGAAGGCGGTCGAAAAGGGCGCCGCACTGGTGCCGTCCTCCAAGAAGATGGGCAGCCCCGGCCAAGTGCTCGACGTGCCTTTGGGCCACAAGGATGCGGCCTATGTGCGCAGCCATTTCGACGGCATCGAGGTGCGCCTGAACGACGCGCCGCGCGCCAACGAGATCATGGTTGCCGTCGCGGTTACCGATAGCGGGCGGCCCTTGCCGCGCGTCGGCGGGCTCGAGGCAAAGGACGCGGAGGGCAAGGACGGGCTGCGATAGCGGGTTTTCGCGCGCGACAGGCCCGAACAGCGATGGCTGGCTGACGATCGCCTGACCAGGATCAAAACAACAACTCAAACCAACAAGACCACAGGGAGACGTGACATGAAACTTTTGCGACGCAAGATATTGGGCGCGCTGGCCGCCTTGCCGATGCTGAGCCTGCTGCCCGGTGCCGCCTCGGCACAGGACAAGATCGTGCTTGGCGAGATCAATTCCTATACCCGCCTGCCGGCCTTTACCGAGCCCTACAAGAAAGGCTGGATGCTGGCGGTCGAGGAAATCAACGCCGCCGGGGGCATTGACGGCAGGATGCTCGAAGTGATCAGCCGCGACGACACCGGCGATCCGGCCACCGCGATCCGCATTGCCGAAGAGCTGATCTCCAAGGACGGCGCGGTGATGCTGTTCGGCACCTTCCTCAGCAATATCGGCCTCGCCGTGGCGGATTTCGCCAAGCAGAAAGAGGTGCTGTTCCTCGCCTCCGAGCCGCTCTCGGATGCGCTGGTCTGGTCCAAGGGCAACAAGTATACCTACCGTTTGCGCCCATCGACCCATATGCAGGCGGCGATGCTGGCCGAACAGGCGGCCAAGCTGGGCAAGAAGAAATGGGCCACCGTGGCGCCCAACTATGCCTATGGCAAGGACGCCGTGGCCGCGTTCAAATCCGAGCTGACCAAGCTGCAGCCGGATGTCGAATGGGTGGGCGAGCAATGGCCGCCGGTGTTCAAGATCGACGCCGGCAGCACTGTGCGCGCGCTGGAACAGGTCAAGCCCGACGCGATCTACAACGTCACCTTCGGCGGCGATCTGGCGAAATTCGTACGCGAAGGCAGCTTGCGCTTCCTGTTCGAGGATCGCACCGTGGTGTCGCTGCTCTCGGGCGAGCCGGAATATCTCGACCCGCTGGGCGAGGAAACCCCCGAAGGCTGGATCGTCACCGGCTATCCCGCGGCCCAGATCGACACGCCCGAGCACAAGGCCTTCCTGACCGCCTATGAAGCGCGCTGGGGCGAGATCCCGAAAACCGGCTCGATCGTCGGCTACAACTCGGTGCTGGCGATCAAGGCGGCGCTGGAAAAGGCCGGCTCGACCGAGACGGAAGCCCTGCGCCAGGCGATGGAGGGGCTCGAAGTGCCGTCCTCGCCGACCGGTCCGTTCATGTTCCGCGCCGCCGATCATCAATCGACCATGGGCGCCTATGTCGGGCTCACGGCCAAGAAAGACGGCATGGGAATGATGGTGGACTGGGCCTATGCCGATGGCGCGGCCTATCTGCCCAGCGAAGAAGAAGCCGCCAAGATGCGCCCGGCGGAATAATCGCCGGAAACATCATCGGGGCAGCGCAGGCTGCCCCGAAACACTTGCGAAAAAGCGCGCGCGAACGCGAGTTGAAAAGGGGACGGGCAAGATGGGTTTCTACATCGCGCAGTTGCTGACCGGGCTGGCGAACGCCTCGTCTCTGTTTCTGATCGCCTGCGGGCTGTCGATCATCTTCGGCGTCACCCGGATCGTCAACTTCGCGCATGGTTCGTTCTACATGGTCGGCGCCTATATCGCCTACACGCTGGTCACCAATTTGCAGGGTGGAATCCTTGGCTTCTGGGGTTCGGTGCTGGCGGCGGCGCTGATCGTCGGGGTGGTCGGGCTGATCATCGAGATCACCATCCTGCGCCGCATCTATCACGCGCCCGAACTGTTCCAGCTGGTCGCCACCTTCGGCGTGGTGCTGATCTTTCAGGACGCCACGCTGGCGATCTGGGGAGCCGAGGATCTCTTGGGCCCACGCGCGCCGGGGCTCGACCGCGCGGTGCGCATCCTCGGCGAGCCGATCCCGGAATACGACCTGGCACTGATCTTCATCGGCCCGCTGGTTCTGGGGGCGATCTGGCTGCTGTTCCATCGCACCCGCTGGGGCATCCTGGTGCGCGCCGCGACCCAGGATCGCGACATGGTCGATGCACTCGGCGTCAACCAGGCGTGGCTTTTCTCGGGCGTATTCATGCTCGGCGCGGCGCTGGCAGGCCTCGGCGGGGCGCTGCAAATCCCGCGCGAGGCAGTGAGCCTGCAGATGGACCTTTCGGTGATCGGCGAGGCCTTCGTGGTGGTGGTGATCGGCGGCATGGGCTCGGTCTCGGGCGCCTTTGTCGCCGCGGTGCTGATCTCGGTGCTCAATGCCTTCGCCATCCTGATCTTCCCGCAGATCTCGATCGTGCTGCCGTTCATCGTCATGGCGGTGGTGCTGATCCTGCGCCCGCACGGCCTTTTCGGCAAACCGGGCAGCGAGCATGGCCAGCCCGCCGACCCGGAAGCGCCGCTGCGCCTGCTCAGCCCGCGCGCCGCGATGGTGCTGATGGCGCTGATCTTCGCGCTGGCGCTCAGCCCGGCGGTGGTCAGCGAGTTTTCCACCATCCTCCTGGTCGATGTCATGGTGGCGACCTTGTTTGCCGTGTCGCTGCATTTCATGATGGGGCTGGGCGGCATGGTGTCGTTCGGCCACGCGGCCTATTTCGGCGTCGGCGCCTATGGCGCGGCGATGTCGGTGAAGTTCTTCGGCTTTTCGATGCTGCCCGCGATGCTGATGGGGCCGCTGGCCGCCGGGCTGGCGGCGCTGTTCTTCGGCTGGTTCTGCGTGCGCCTTTCCGGCGTCTACCTCGCCATGCTGACGCTGGCGGCGGCACAGATCCTCTGGGGCGTCACCTTCCAGTGGCAGCAGTTCACCGGCGGCGACGATGGCATCCTCGGTGTCTGGCCCGCCGCATGGGCGAGCTCCGACCTGGTGTTCTTCTACATCGCCTTCGGGCTCTGCATCGGCGGCATCCTGTTCCTGCGCCGGGTGGCGCATTCGCCCTTCGGCTATGGCCTGCGCGGCATCCGCGACAGCGATGTGCGCGCCGAGGCGATCGGCATGAACGTGAAGCTGCATCAATGGATGGGTTTCACCCTGGCCGGAACGCTGGCCGGGCTGGCCGGGGTGGTGTTCGCCTTCTCCAAGGGCTCGGTCTTTCCCGATGCGCTGGGCATCGGGCAATCGGTCGACGGGCTGATCATGGTGCTGTTGGGCGGCATCCATGCGCTGGCCGGGCCGATCTTCGGCGCCGTCGCCTTCGTGATGATCGAGGACTGGGTCAGCCGGCTGGATTACTGGCGCTTCATCTTCGGCGCCATCATTCTGGTGGTGGTGCTGATCGCACCCGATGGTGTGGCCGGCGGGGTCGAGCGATTGTTGCGCGCGCTGGGGCTGCGCCGCGACGAGGAGGGCAAGGCATGAATGTTCTCGAAGTGCGCGGCCTCAGCAAGAGCTTTGGCGGCCTCGATGCGGTCGCGGATGTGTCGTTTGATCTCGGCAAGGGCGAGTTCCTGGCGCTGATCGGGCCGAACGGGGCGGGCAAGACCACCTGTTTCAACATGCTCAACGGCTATCTCAGGCCGGATCGCGGCTCGGTCAGGCTGGAAGGCGCCGAGCTGATCGGCAAGCGGCCGCGCCGGATCTGGCGCATGGGGGTGGGGCGGACGTTTCAGATCACCCGCACGTTCGGGTCGATGACGGTGCGCGAGAATGTGCAGATGGCGCTCCTGTCGCACCACCGGCGGATGTTCGACCTGATCTCGCGCGCGACGCGGGCCTACGTCGCCGAGGCCGATGCGCTGCTCGAGCTGGTGTCGATGGCCGCACAGGGCGGGCGCGCCAGCTCGGAGCTGGCCTACGGCGATCTCAAGCGGCTGGAACTGGCGATCGCGCTCGCGCATGAGCCGACGCTGTTGCTGATGGACGAACCGACGGCGGGCATGGCGCCCTCCGAGCGGATCGCGCTGATGGAACTGACCGCCGGGATCGTCGCCGAGCGCGGCGTCAGCGTGCTTTTCACCGAGCATGACATGGACGTGGTCTTTGCCCATGCCCATCGCATCCTGGTGCTCAATCGCGGCAGGCTGATCGCTGAAGGCACGGGGCCGGAAATCCGCGAAAACGCGCTGGTGCAGGAGGTCTATCTCGGCGGCGGCACGCTGTTTGCCAGGGCGGAGGGTGCCGATGCTTGAGGTCAACAACCTGACCGCGCGTTATGGCCGCGCCCAGATCCTGAACGGGATGAGCCTCGAACTGGCCGGGCAGGAGGTGGTGGCGCTGCTCGGGCGCAACGGTGCCGGCAAGACCACGACGATGAAATGCATCATGGGGCTGGTCGCCGCCAAGGCGGGCGAGATCCGCTATGACGGACGCTCATTGATGAAGCTGGCGCCGCATATGATCTGCCGTGCCGGGATCGGCTATGTCCCCGAGGAGCGGCGGATCTTCCCCGATCTGACGGTCGAGGAAAACCTCGAAGTGGGTCGTCGTCCGCGCCGCGAGGGCGCCCCGGAATGGACCCGGGAACACCTTTTCGAGCTGTTTCCCAACCTGGCCGAGCGGCGCGGCAATCTCGGCAAGCAGCTGTCGGGCGGCGAACAGCAGATGCTGAGCATCGCGCGCACGCTGATGGGCAATCCCAAGGCCGTGCTGCTCGACGAACCCTCCGAGGGCATCGCGCCGGTGATCGTGGAACAGATGGCGCGGGTGATCGGCGAGCTGAAGAGCGAGGGGCTGTCGGTGTTGCTCAGCGAACAGAACCTGCATTTCGCGCGCGCCGTTTCCGACCGGGCGATCATCATCGAGAAAGGCACGCTGCGCTTCGAGGGCAGCTTTGCCAAGCTTGATGCCAACCCGGCGATCAGCCAGCAATACCTGGCGGTTTGAGCATGGCCGGCGCGCCCTATACCCTCGACAGCCAGGTCGGATACTTGCTCAGGCTGGCCAACCAGCGCCATGCGGCGATCTTCCAGACCCATACGCTCGACGGGCTGACGGCCCAGCAATTCGCCGCGCTGGTGCGGATCGGCGAGGAGGGCAGCGTCTCGCAGAACCGGCTCGGGCGGCTGGCGGCGATGGACGTGGCCACGATCAAGGGCGTCGCCGACCGGCTGAGATCGAAGGGGCTGACCCGGGTGGTGCCTGACCCCGACGACAAGCGGCGCATGCTGATTTCGCTCACCGATGAAGGCGCCGCCCTGCTGGCGCGGATGCGTGAGGTCGGCCGCCGGATCAGCGACGAGACATTGGCGCCGCTGAGCAAAGCCGAACGCGCCAGTTTCCTCGCACTTCTCAACAAGCTGGTCTGAGGGCGCCCGCCTCCCCTGACAAACCCATGTCCGCCGCCGCGCCCTGACCTGATGCAGATCAAGGACAGCCCCCCGCCGCCGCGGCAAATTCCACGCTGAATGTTTGGGTTTGAAGGAAGGGACTCTCCATGTTGCGGCTTGCTTTCATCGTGCATCTGTTCGTCGGCGCGACACTCGCCGGCAGCGCCATGGTCTTCGCGCTGACCGTGGGCTGGGACACGCTGCAACCGCTGGTGATCGCGGCGCTGTTGGGGTGGCTGGTGTCGCTGCCGCTGAGCTGGATCCTGGCCAAGAAAATCCAGAGCCTCTGAGCCGGACTGCGGGGCGGGTTCAGGCGTGATCGAGCCAGCCGCGCACAGCGGCTTCGAATTCGCGCGGCTTTTCGGCATGCAGCCAATGGCCGGCGCCGGGTATCTTCATGAACCGCGCCTGCGGAAACAGCGCCTTGATCTGCGGGCGCTGGTCGCGGCTGACATAGGGGCTCTCGGCGCCTGACAGGAACAGCACCGGCTTGTCGAACGAGCCCGCGACGTCCGGGAATGACAGGATCTTTTCCATTTCGCGGTCCAGCACATCGAGATTGAGCCGCCAGCGCTTGCCCGCCACATCGAGCGATTGCAGGAAGAAGTCGGCCAGCGCCGGATCCTCCAGCCGGGGCGCAAGCTGCGCGCCCGCGTCGGAGCGGTTTTCGATCCCAGACAGATCGAGCGCCCGCATCGCCTCGATATTGTGGCGCTGCTGGTGGCTGTAGGGCACCGGCGCGATATCGGCCACGATCAGCCGGTTCACAAGCTCTGGATGCTCAAGTGCCAGCATCATCGCCGCCTTGCCGCCCATCGAATGGCCCAGCACATCCGCCGCTCCGCCCTCAGCCGCGATCACCTCGGCCAGATCGGCGGCCATGTCACCATAGCTGTGGCTGTCAAACCAGGGCGAGGCGCCGTGGTTGCGCATATCCGCCGCGATCACATGGCGCGCGTTCGACAGCCGTTTTGCGATCACGCCCCAATTGCGTGCCGAGCCGAACAGGCCATGGGCGATCAGCAGCGGGGCGGTGGCGGCGTCGGTGCCTTGATGCAGGGTGTTGAGCATGCCCGAGCAATAGCGGCCCCGGCGCCGGGGAGCAAGCGATGGCAATCGGTGCGTTTCGCCCCCCTCAGAAAGCCGATATCGTGGCGCTCATGAGCGAATCGACCGACATTTCCCGGCTCGCCGCCGATATCGACACCCGGCTGCAAAAAGGCTTTGGCCAGCGCCGCGGGCCGCTGCTCAAACGCCTGCGCCGGGCCGCGGGCGGCGTGTCGAAACCGCTGGCGCAAGACGTCGCGCTGATCGACAAGGCGGTCGAGTTCGACAGTCACCCAAAGCTGCGCAAACGGGTCGATGCGGCGGCGGTAAAGGCGGCGCATGACCGGATCGCCCGCCATCTCGACGCGATCGACCCGAAGGAAAGGCGCAAGGATTTCTGGCTCGGCCTCATGGGCAGCCTGGCATTCAATCTCCTGGCCATCGTGGCACTGGTGATCCTGGTGCTGAAATGGCGCGGGCTGGTCTGAGCGACTGCCCCTCCGGCAAGCAAAAGGCGGGGAGAACCCCGCCCTGTGCCAGTGTTTCATGGTCGAAACCTTACCGCACGAAGGCGTCGCTGAAGCCGGCGCGCCGGGCCTTGTTCAGCGCCGCACCCAGCTGTTCGGGCGCGAACGGCCCCGCCAGAACGATGCGATAGGTCTTGCCGCCCTTGGTCAGGTTGCCCAGCCGTGCCGGCAGGCCAATGCTTTGCAGACGCGCCGCGCTGCGCCGCGCATTGGCCTCCACCCCGAAGGTGCCGACCTGCACGAACCGGCCCCTGGCAGGCGCCGCAGGGGCTGCACGCTTGACTGATTTGGTTGCCACGACGGCCTGTTTCGGCGCCGCCCTGCGTACCACCTTGCGCGCGGGCGCGCTCTTGATCGCAGGTTCATGGAGCGGCCTGTCATAGCCCGCTGCCTGCATTTCGGCGTAGCTGTGATAGGGGTAGATCAGCCCGGGATATTTATGCGTCACCACCAGCCCGGTCGAGCGGACATAGAGCTTGCGCGGCACGGTGCGGGTCCAGGCCAGCCCCGAGGCATAGATGCCGTCAAACGTCTGATGCGCACGCTGTTTGTTGAGCCGGTCGTCGTTCCAGGCCGCACGGTAGCCCTCGGGGATCGGATCGTCCACCTTCGAGGCCTGCTGCTTTTCCCAGACATGGCGTGGCACCACCCGTACCTGACCGCCGACCGTTGCCGCTGTGGCGCGGCGTGGCGGGGTGGCGGCTACAGCTGGCGCCTGGCGAACCACCCGGCGCTGCATGGCCACAGGCTTGCCGCCGCGCATTACGGTCACGTTTTCGCGGCGTATCACCGTGACATAGGGTTCGCTCTGCGGTCCGCAGCGTACCGGCAATCCGTCGCGGCTGACCCCGGCATAATAGCGGCTGACCCCGGTGACCCCGGGGCAGGAGGTTGTTTGCGTCGGAGCGGCGACACGCCGGGCCTGGCTCGCGGCGGCCGCGGGTTTGGCAACGACAGCAGGCGCCACCGGCTGCGCGGGAGCGACCTGCACCACCTTGCGGACAGGCTGCGGCGCCGGTGCGACCGGTTTGGCCATCACCGGCTTGGCCTTGACCGGGGCCGTCTTGGCGCCGCGCGCGGGCTTGGGCTTCGGCGAGACGATCTGCACCGGTGTAGCAGCCGGTTCGGCAGCAGGTTTGGCCTCGGGTTTCGGCGTAATCACGGGTACCGGTTTGGCCGGTTCAGGCGCCGGTTGCGTCGCGGCCTTGGCCAGGCTGGGCTGATAACCGCACAGCACCTCCCGGCTGCGCGTCACACGCGGCACCCAATTGGTCAGCCCGTCGATACCGGCGCGGATATAGACGCAGCCGCGGCTGTCGACATATTGCTTGCCGGTGTAGGAAGCCGGTGGAAATTCGGCCGGAACCTCGGCTTCGCGCAGCGTTTTGGCTTGGGCGTTCATCAGGCCCATGGATAGCGCGATCACACAGATCGCCAGAACTCTTGTCATTTTCATGTCTTGCCCCCACAAGATGTAGGGGCAGATTGCCCCATTGCGACTAGTGAGTAAAGCCGCTTCGCCGTTCAATCTTCAAACTATCCACAATTTATTTAGCATTGGTTACTTGGTGCCGAACATTCGGTCGCCCGCATCGCCAAGCCCGGGTACGATATAGCCTTTCTCGTTGAGCTGCTTGTCGAGCGCGGCGGTGACGATCGGCACATCCGGATGCGCCTCTTTCATCCGCGCCACCCCCTCGGGAGCCGCCAGCAGGCACAAGAACCGGATGTTCCTGGCTCCGGCGCCTTTCAAAAGGTCAATCGCCGCGACCGAGCTGTTGCCGGTGGCCAGCATCGGATCGACCGCGATCACCAGCCGCTCGTCGAGCTGCGACGGCACCTTGAAGTAATACTGCACCGGTTGCAGCGTCGCCTCGTCGCGGTAAAGCCCGACAAACCCGACCCGCGCCGAGGGCACCAGCTCGAGCATCCCGTCCAGAAGCCCGTTCCCGGCGCGCAGGATCGAGATCAGCGCCAGCTTGCGGCCCGCCAGCGTCGGCGCATCCATCTCGCAGAGCGGCGTGTCGATGGATTTCGTCGTCATCGGCAGGTTGCGTGTCACCTCATAGGCCAGAAGCTGGCTGATCTCGCGTAAAAGCTGGCGGAACACCGCGGTCGAGGTGTCCTTCTCGCGCATCAGCGTCAGCTTGTGCTGCACCAGCGGATGCTTGACGATGGTCAGATGGTCTTTCAGATCGTGGGTCATGTGGCCTCCAGCTTTTCTTTCAGGTGCGCGCGCGTCGGCTCGCTGCAAAAGGCCGCCGCCAGCGCGGTGTCGTTCAATTCGCCAAATTCCGCCGCGCCCCAGCCATAGGCGCGGGCCAGCTCCTCGTATTCCCGCGTCATCGAGGTGTGAAAGAACGGCGGATCGTCGGTGCTTACACACACCTTTACCCCGGCCTCGCGCAGCTTTGCCAGAGGGTGCGCCGCGAAAGACGGGAAAATTCCCAGCGCCACGTTCGAGCCCGGGCAGACCTCCAGCGTGATGCTATCCTCGACCAGCCGCTCGACCAGCGCCGGATCGGTGGCGGCACCGATGCCATGGCCGATCCGCTCGACCTTGAGATCATCCAGCGCCTGGCGCACGCTCTCCGCCCCGCCCCATTCCCCGGCATGGGTGGTCAGGCGCAAGCCGGCCTCGCGGGCGCAATCGAAGGCCCAGACGTAATCGCCCTGCTTGCCGACGCTCTCGTCGCCGCCCATGCCATAGCCGCGAATGAAATCGCCCGCCGTCTCGGCGGCACAGATGGCGATGGGCCGCGCCGCCTCAGGGCCGAAATGGCGGATATTGGTGATGATGCCCTTGAGGATGATGCCATGGATTTTCTCCGCCCGCGCCGCCGCATCCTCGATCTCGCCCAGATAATCGCGCCATGCCGATACATCGCCGCCACCGCAGAAATCGGGCGACAGGAAGGCTTCTGCATAGATCACGCCATGGCTGGCCAGTTCCTCCAGGATCGCCGCGGTCAGCCGGCCGTAATCGCGCGGGCCGGTCAATACGCTGGTCGCGGCCTCGTAGACTTGCAGGAAATGGCCGAAATCGCGAAACGCATAAGAGCCGTCCTCGGCAAAGATGCGCGAGATATCAATGCTCTTTTCCTGCGCCAGCCCGCGAATGAATGCGGGCGGCGCGGCGCCTTCCAGATGCAGATGCAACTCGATCTTGGGAAAGTCTCGCCAACTCATAAGAAGCTTTTCCCCGCGCCGCGCTCAGACAGTCCCAGATGATCCGCCACGCTGGCGCCGATATCGGCAAACCCCACCAGCCCGACGCTGCCCGCCCCCTTGCCAGCAATCAAAACAGGCACCCGTTCGCGGGTATGATCGGTGCCGTCCCATGTCGGATCGTTGCCGTGATCGGCGGTGATCAGCAGCATGTCGCCATCCCTGAGCCGGGGCAGCAATTTGCCCAACTCGCCGTCGAACCATTCCAGCGCGCGCGCATAGCCCGACACATCGCGCCGATGGCCGTATTGCGTATCGAACTCGACGAAATTGGCGAAGGTCAGGCTGCCGTCTTCGGCCTGCTCCACCTGCCGGGCGAGATCGGCCATCAGATCGGCATCCGTACCTTTTGCATATGTGTCGATCCCGCGCATCGAGAAGATATCGCCGATCTTGCCGATGGCATGGGTGGCGCGCCCGGCGCCCTGCGCCCAGTCCAGCAAGGTCGGGGCAGGGGGCGCAATGGCGAAATCCTTGCGATGCGGCGTGCGCTGGAAATCGCCCTCTTGCCCGATGAAAGGCCGCGCGATTACCCGCCCGACCCGCAGCGCATGAAAGGCCGGGGCGACGGCCTTGCACAGCGCGATCAGCCGGTCGCGCCCGAAATGCTCCTCGTGGGCGGCGATCTGCACCACGCTGTCGGCCGAAGTATAGACGATGGGCCAGCCGGTCTCGATGCTCTTCTGCCCCAGCCGCTCGATCACTTCGGTGCCCGAGGCATGGGCATTGCCCAGCGTGCCCTTGGTGCCCGCCGCGTCGCGGATCAGCGCCAGCAGATCATCGGGAATCGCCGGGTCTTCATCGGGGAAGAAATGCCAGTCCCACGGCACCGGAACCCCGGCGATTTCCCAATGGCCCGAAGGCGTGTCCTTGCCCTTTGAGATTTCCGTCGCCGCGCCCCAACGTCCGGTGCTGGCCCCGGGCAGGCCGGTCTCCTCGCCGCTGGCCAGCCTGATCGCATCGCCCAGCCCCAGCGCTGCCAGATTTGGAACGGCAAGCGGCCCGCTGCGGCCCTCTTCCGCCTTTCCGGCCGCGCAGGTCTGCGCGATATGGCCCAGCGTGCAGGCGCCGGTATCGGGCAGGGTGCCATTGAAAAACCGGTCCGCATCCGGCGCGCCGCCGATCCCGGCGGAATCCATCACGATCAGGAAGGCGCGGGTCATGGTGTCGATGCTTGAGTAAATGCTCCGCGCGGCGGCAACGCCGGGCAGCGCCTGCCTGCCCCCCGGCAGGCGCTTTTTCGCAGTTTCGATTGGTTGCGGCGTTCGCGCGTTTCAGCAACCGCGGCGACCACGTCATCATGGCACCCCAAAACGCCTACCCAGGCAGACGCTGCTCTCAAAGCTTTCGCCAACCCGCCCATCACCCGACCCTCTCGTGAATGAGCGGCGGCACTTCCGGCTTGCGCGGCCCGATCGTCAGCGCCGCGCGCAGCTCCGTCTCGGCCCGCGCCGCCGCATCCTCGCGCGCCGCATGGATCCGCGCGATCGGCTGGCCTTTTTCGACCTTCGCGCCCAGCGGCAACAGGTCCGACAGGCCGACCGACGGGTCGATCACATCGCCCTCCACCTGCCGCCCGCCGCCAAGCCCGACCACGCAAAGCCCCAGCGCCTCGCCGTCATAGGCGGCGATATAGCCGTCTTCGCGCGCCACGACCTCGCGGATCACCGTCGCCTCGGGCAGGAACCGCGCCCAGCTCTCGACGAATTGCACCGGCCCGCCCTGCGCCGCGATCATCCGCCCAAACGCCTCCGCCGCGCGGCCATCGCGGATGCTTTCGGCAATCGCATCGGCCCCCGCCTGCACATCGTCGCAGACCCCGGCATTGGCCAGAACCACGCCGCCCAGCGCCGCCGAAAGCTCGGCCATCGCCCCGCCCTTGCCCCCGGTCAAGACCCGCATCACCTCCGCCACCTCCAGCGCATTGCCTAAGGAAGGCACCAGCGGCTGGTTCATGTCCGAAATGATCGCCGTGGTCGGGCAGCCGGCGGCATTGGCGGTGCTGACCAGCGACCCAGCCAGCGTGCGCGCCTTCTCGGGCGTCTTCATGAACGCGCCAGAACCCAGCTTCACATCCAGCACCAACCCCTCCAGCCCCGCCGCCAGCTTCTTCGACAGGATCGAGGCGGTGATCAGATCGAGGCTCTCCACCGTCGCGGTCACATCACGGATCGCATAGAGCCGCTTGTCGGCGGGCGCGATATGGGCCGAGGCCGAAACAATCGCCGCCCCCGCCTCCTTCACCACCCTGCGGAATTGCGCCTCGTCGAGATCGGTGCGCAGGCCGGCAATCGCCTCGATCTTGTCGAGCGTGCCGCCGGTATGGCCCAGCCCGCGCCCCGAAATCATCGGCACATAGGCGCCGCACACCGCCAGCGCCGGGGCCAGCACAAGCGAAACACAATCGCCCACCCCGCCGGTCGAATGCTTGTCGAGCACCGGCTTGTCGAGATCCCATGTCAGCACATCGCCGCTGTCGCGCATCGCCAGCGTCAGCGCCACGCGCCCCTCTTCGCCCAAGCCCTTCAACAGCGCCGCCATGGCAAACGCCCCGGCCTGCGCATCCGAGACCGAGCGATCCGCCAACCCATTGGCAAACCATCTCAATTCTTCGCGCGTCGGGGTTATCCCGTCGCGCAGATGGGCGATGATCCGGCGCGCATCCATCAGCTTTCGCCGCCGTCGCCGTGGCTCATATGGTCGAGCGCGAAGGCCCCCGGCAACAGCTCGGAAATGCTATGACGGCTCTCTGCCCCGCCGGTCGTCGCCAGGGTCACCATCACATGCCCGGCGCCGAACTCGGCCAGCTTCTGGCGGCAGCCGCCGCAAGGCGGCACCGGGTGCGGGCTGTCGGCGATCACCGCCACCTCGACCAGCTCGGTCTCGCCCGCCGCCACCATCGCCGCAATCGCCCCGGCCTCGGCGCAGGTGCCCTCGGGATAGGCCGCGTTCTCGACATTGCAGCCGCTATAGATCGCCCCCGATTTGCCGCGCACTGCCGCGCCGACCCTGAAATGCGAATACGGGGCATAGGCGTTTTCGCGCACGCTGCGGGCGGCATCGAGAAGCGGCATCATCGGTCCTCCAGTATGGTTGCAAAATCGCCCGGCAGGGCCACTTCCAGCAGTTCGAAATCATCCGACGCAGCCGAAAGCCGGGTCTTCATCCCCGGCGGGATGACAAAGGCGTCGCCCAGCGCGAGTGCATGGTCCGGCTGGCCCTCGCCCTCGAGCGTCACCTTGCCCGCCATCACATAGCCGAACAGGATATCGGCATCGTGACGCGCCCAGACCGGCCCGCCTTCAGCCCGCCGCACCACCCAGACCCCGGCGACATCGCCGGTGTTGCGCGCAATCGTGGTATCGCGCGCCTCAAAACCGGGCAGGCGGTGCGGCGCCCAATCGGCCTCGGCCCCGATATCATGCACAAACCGCTGCCCGCCCCATTCCCGCTCTGGGCGCAGCTCCGGCGTCGGCAGGGTCATCTCGTGGTCGATCTCGGTCACATGATCCGCCGGCACCCCGATCTCGATCACCTGCAGGTTCTCGCTCGCCTCCATCACCCGGTGGCGGATCTCGGGCGGCTGGATGAAGCAATCGCCGGGGGTGAGCCGGCGCAAGCCGCCCTGATCCTCATAGAGCACATCGACCCAGCCGGAGACGCAGAAGATCAGCTGAAACCCGACCTTGTGAAAATGCACCATGTCGGGAACCGGCCCGGCATCGGGGATGCGGATATGGCTGGCGATGATCGAGCCGCCGAGCCGATCAGGAATGAGGTCGCGATACTGCATGCCGGCGCGCCCGATGATCCAGGGCGCCTCGTCGGCCAGCCGCCGCACGACAAAGGCATGCCGGGTCTCGGGCAGCACCAGCGCCGGGTTCAGCTCTTCGATTTCCACGCGCGTGCCATTGGGCGCGGTCAGGCGGCGCCGGCCTTCGGCAAAAGCATCCGGCGTGTCGCTCAGGATGCGGATCGTGCCGGGCGTTTCCTCCGCCCCCTGCTCGATGCGCAGCCGCAGCCCATGGCCGGAAAACACCGCGACACGCGGGGAATCGGCGGGATAGATCATGTCCATCCGCATCCGCAGCACCTTGGTGAAAAACGGAATGTCGTCCCGCAATTCCTGCGTCGGAAGCCGGATCTCGGCCCGGATTTCATCCTGTTTTCCGTGCATCATTGCCCCCCTCGACGTCCAAGTCTGCGCGGGGATACACTCAATTGCAAGATGAGGCGTCTGCAGGCCGTGGAAAACCCCGGCTTCCCCTCGCCAAAAAAGTAGTTTAACGTTAAACAATTGCCAATTCCGCGAGGCCGCACCATGTCGAAAGACATCCGAGATCCCAGAGACCCCAAGGAAGCCCTGCGTCAGGCGGCCTTGCAATATCATGAGTTTCCCAAACCCGGCAAGCTCGAGATCCGCGCCACCAAGCCGCTGGCAAATGGCCGCGATCTGGCCCGCGCCTATTCCCCCGGTGTCGCCGAGGCCAGCCTCGAGATCAGGGACGATCCGGCCAATGCGCGGCGCTACACCGCGCGCGGCAATCTCGTGGCGGTGGTCTCCAACGGCACGGCGGTGCTCGGCCTCGGCAATATCGGCGCGTTGGCGTCCAAGCCGGTGATGGAAGGCAAGGCGGTGCTGTTCAAGAATTTCGCCGGCATCGACTGTTTCGATATCGAGGTCAACGAATCCGATCCCGAGCGTCTCGCCGATATCGTCTGCGCCCTCGAACCGACATTCGGCGCGATCAACCTCGAAGACATCAAGGCGCCCGATTGCTTCATCGTCGAGAAGCTGTGCCGCGAGCGGATGAACATCCCGGTATTTCACGACGATCAGCACGGTACCGCCATCGTCGTCGGCGCCGCCGCCACCAACGCGCTGCATGTCGCAGGCAAGACATTCGACAAGATCAAGATCGTCTCCACCGGCGGCGGCGCGGCCGGCATCGCCTGCCTCAACATGCTGCTGAAACTCGGGGTGAAGCGCGAAAACGTCTGGCTCTGCGATATTCACGGGCTGGTCTATGAAGGCCGCACCGAAGACATGAACCCGCAAAAGGCGGCTTTTGCGCAAGACAGCGATCTGCGCACACTCGACGATGTCATTGATGGCGCCGACCTGTTCCTCGGCCTTTCCGGCCCCGGCGTCCTGACGCCCGAAATGGTGGCGAAGATGACCGGTCAGCCGATCATCTTCGCGCTGGCCAATCCGACGCCCGAAATCCTGCCGGAAGAGGTCAGAACGGTGGCGCCGGACGCGATCATCGCCACCGGGCGCAGCGATTATCCCAATCAGGTCAACAACGTGCTGTGTTTTCCGTTCATCTTTCGCGGTGCGCTCGATGTCGGCGCCACCGAGATCAATGACGAGATGCAGATCGCCTGTATCGAGGGCATCGCCGAACTGGCCCGCGCCACCACAAGCGCCGAGGCCGCGGCCGCCTATCAGGGCGAACACCTCACCTTCGGGCCCGAATATCTGATCCCCAAACCGTTCGATCCGCGGCTGGTGGCCATCGTCTCCTCCGCCGTAGCCGAAGCGGCGATGAAAAGCGGTGTCGCCACCCGCGAGATCGAAAACTTTGCCGAATACCGCCAGAAACTGAACCAGTCGGTGTTCAAGTCCGCGCTGCTGATGCGCCCGGTGTTCGATGCCGCGCGTACCGCGTCGCGCCGGATCGTGTTCGCCGAGGGCGAGGATGATCGCGTGCTGCGCGCGGCGCAGGCGATTCTCGAGGAAACCACCGAACAGCCGATCCTGATCGGCCGCCCCGAGGTTCTGGAAGCGCGCTGCGAACGCGATGGTCTGACCATCCGCCCGGGCCGCGATTTCCAGGTCGTCAACCCCGAGAACGACCCGCGCTACCGCGACTACTGGGGCAGCTATCACCAGATCATGGCGCGCCGCGGCGTCACCCCCGATATCGCCCGCGCCATCATGCGTACCAACACCACGGCGATTGCCGCCATCATGGTGCATCGCGACGAGGCCGACAGCATGATCTGCGGCACTTTCGGCGAATACCGCTGGCATCTGGGCTATATTTCCCAGGTTCTGGGCAGCAAGACGCAACGCCCGCATGGCGCGCTCAGCATGATGATTCTCGAAAGCGGGCCGCTGTTCATCGCCGATACCCATGTCTGGAGCACGCCCAGCCCGGAACAGCTGGCCGAAGTGGCGGTCGGGGCCGCGCGCCATGTGCGCCGCTTCGGGATCGAACCCAAGATCGCCTTCTGTTCGCAATCGCAATTCGGCAACCAGGCCGAAGGCTCGGGCAGGCGCCTGCGCGACGCGATGGCGCTGCTCGATGCGGCGCCGCGCGATTTCACCTATGAGGGCGAGATGAATGTCGATGCCGCGCTCGATCCCGATCTGCGCGAGCGGCTGTTGCCCGACGGTCGGCTCGACGGTGCGGCCAACGTGCTGATCTTCGCCCATGCCGATGCCGCCTCTGGCGTGCGCAACATTCTCAAGATGAAAGGCGGCGGTCTCGAGGTCGGTCCGATCCTGATGGGCATGGGCAACCGCGCCCATATCGTCACCCCCGGCGTCACCCCGCGCGGCCTGCTGAACATGGCCGCCGTGGCCGGAACCCCGGTCGAGCATTACGGCTGAGCTCAGGCTCCGATTTGGGGAATTGCCTGCAGTCGTGTATCCTCGGGCGCGGGGATGCACGATGCGGGGAGGCTTCGATGATGCGGCTTATTGCAGTGTGTTGCGTTACGGTTCTGGGCCTTTCGGCCTGTATTCTCAACGAAACCGCGGGGGTCACCACTTACGTCACGGTCGATGGCAAGGCTTACAGAGTGGTTAGCATGACCGTTACCCGCCAAGTGGGATTGCAGGAAGAAGACGAGTTTATCCAAACGGTTTACGTCAATGGTGTCGGATATAATTGCCTCGGCAAATGCGCTCTCACCGCGCAGCGCGTGCTTGAAGAAACCAGACGCCGCAAGGTGATTACCAAGCACACGCCGACCGCAACCTTCCCCGCGATCAATCCCGACAAGCCGTCACATTGAGTCGGGGCGCGACGAATCGGTGTTTGCAGAAGCAAGTTCGCAATTTTGCAAACAAGGGTGGGCTATGCAGGCCAATTGTATATAAAACAGGGCTTTGCAAAAATTTGCAGCTCCGCTCCGGCAGGTCTTGCAAATATCTTGCGATAAACTGACGCTAGGTCGCCCAAGGGGGTTGCCCGGTGGCGTCGAGAGGGCGTAACTCCTTTACCAAGCCGAGGAGGAGTATGCCATGGGATACCGCGACGTCTATAACGCCTGGAAAGCCGACCCCGAAACATTCTGGATGGAGGCGGCCAAGGCCATCGACTGGGACAAACCGCCCTCGAAGGCGCTCTTCGACAAGGGCAACAATCTCTACGAGTGGTATGCCGACGCCAAATGCAACACCTGCTGGAACGCGGTCGACCGCCACGTTGAAAATGGCCGAGCCGAGCAGACCGCGATCATCTATGACAGCCCGATCACCGGACGCCAGGAACACATCTCCTTCGCCGAGCTGAAAACCCGCGTTGCCGGCCTCGCCGGGGCGCTCAAGGCCAAGGGGGTCGAAAAGGGCGATCGCGTGGTGATCTACATGCCGATGGTGCCGCAGGCTTTGGAAGCGATGTTGGCCTGCGGGCGCATCGGCGCGATCCATTCGGTTGTGTTCGGCGGCTTTGCCGCCAACGAGCTGGCGGTGCGGATCGACGATGCCAGGCCCAAGGCGATCATCGCCGCCTCTTGCGGGCTCGAACCGGGCCGCGTGGTGAAATACAAACCCCTGCTCGACGGCGCCATTGACCTCGCCAAACACAAGCCCGATTTCACCCTGATCCTGCAACGCGAAGAGGAAGTCGCGCCGCTCACCGAGGGTCGCGATTTCGACTGGTACGAGGCGCAGAAAGGCGTCGCTCCGGCCGATTGCGTCCCCGTCGAGGGCAATCACCCGTCCTATATCCTCTACACTTCCGGCACCACCGGCGCGCCCAAGGGCGTGATCCGCCATACCGCGGGCCAGCTTGTGGCACTGAACTGGACGATGAAGAACATCTACAACGTCGATCCCGGCGATGTGTTCTGGGCCGCCTCCGATGTCGGCTGGGTCGTCGGCCACAGCTATATCTGCTACGCGCCGCTGATCCACGGCAACACCACCATCGTGTTCGAGGGCAAGCCCGTCGGCACCCCCGATGCCGGCACCTTCTGGCGGGTGATCTCGGAACACAAGGTCAAGAGCTTCTTCACCGCGCCCACCGCCTTTCGCGCCGTCAAACGCGAAGACCCCAAGGGCGAATTCATCCGCAAATACGACCTCAGTGCGCTCAACGCGATCTATCTCGCCGGCGAGCGCGCCGATCCCGATACCATCGTCTGGACCCAAGAGATGACCGGCAAACCGGTCTATGACCACTGGTGGCAGACCGAAACCGGCTGGACCATCGCCGGCAACCCGGTGGGGATCGAAGCGCTGCCGGTCAAGCTCGGCAGCCCGACCGTGGCGATGCCCGGCTATGACGTGCAGATCCTCGACGAAGGCGGCAACCCGATGAAGCCGGGCGAATTGGGCGCCATCGCGGTCAAGCTGCCGTTGCCGCCGGGCACGCTGCCCAATCTCTGGAACGCCGAAGAGCGCTTCCAGAAGAGCTATCTCAGCCATTTCCCGGGCTATTACGAAACCGGCGATGCCGGCATGATCGACGAAGACGGCTATCTCTACATCATGGCGCGCACCGACGATGTGATCAACGTCGCCGGGCACCGGCTCAGCACCGGCGCGATGGAAGAGGTTCTGGCCAGCCACCCGGATGTGGCCGAATGCGCCGTCATCGGCGTGACGGATCAGCTCAAGGGGCAGTTGCCGGTCGGCTTCGTCTGCCTGACCAAGGGTGTCGATCGCCCGCATGACGAGATCACCGCCGAGGTGGTCAAGCTGGTGCGCGACAAGATCGGCCCGGTGGCGGCATTCAAGCTCGCCGTTGTCGTGGATCGCCTGCCCAAGACCCGCTCGGGCAAGATCCTGCGCGCCACCATGGTGTCGATCGCCGATGGCGGCGAATGGAAGATGCCGGCGACAATCGACGACCCGGCGGTTCTCGACGAAATCGCAGAGGCGTTGCAGGCGATTGGCTACGCGAAATAGCGCCCAGCCCGGAATCAAGGCTCGCAGAGCCGCCGGGCAGCGCCCTCCCTCCCACCGGGAGGGCGCTTTGGTAATGTTCCGCACCAGTGTCAGGTCGCTAGGGGCCTCCTGGATAAAGAGCTCCCCTCTTTTGTTGCATGCGCCCACCCGAGGGAGGGCGCTTACCTCCTCTACACCCTCTTGACCTCACCTCCGCCAACGGGTCCCTTTGCCCGGAGGAGAACGCCCCATGACCACATCCCGCATTCCCGGCTTCCACAACCTTTCGCGCGCCGACCGGCTCGCGCGCATTGCCGAAGCCGCCCGGCTCACCGCTGATGAAGTGGCTCATCTCGCTGCCACCGCCGCCCATGACGGCGATCTCGCCGACAACCTGAGCGAAAACGTGATCTCGGTCATGGCCGTCCCTCTGGGTGTCGCCACCAACCTGATCGTCGACGGGCGCGATGTGCTGGTGCCGATGGCGAGCGAGGAAAGCTCGGTCATCGCCGCGGTATGCAACGGCGCGCGCGCCTGTCGCGCCACCGGTGGGGTGACGACCGAGGCGGATGCGCCGCAGATGATCGCGCAGGTACAGCTCATCGGCCTGGCCGATCTCGAGGCGGCCAAATCCGCAGTCGAGGACAGGCGCACCGAAATCGCCGGGATATGCGACAGCTGCGATCCGATGCTCGTGCAACTCGGCGGCGGGTTCCGCGATCTCGACGTGCGTATCGCAGGCCCGTTTCTCGTGGTGCATCTGATCATCGACGTGCGCGACGCGATGGGCGCCAACACTGTCAACACCATGGCCGAAAAACTGGCGCCGAAGCTGGAAGCCTGGACCGGCGGCAAGGCGGGGCTGCGCATCCTGTCCAACCTCGCCGACCGTCGGCTGGTGCGCGCCCATGCGCTCTGGTCCGCGTCGGAAATCGGCGCCGAGACGGTCGATGGCATCCTGTCGGCCTGGGAATTCGCCGCCCATGATCCGTACCGCGCCGCGACCCACAACAAGGGCATCATGAATGGCATCTCCGCCGTGGCGCTGGCCACCGGCAATGACAGCCGCGCGCTCGAGGCCGGGGCGCATGCCTTCGCCGCGCGCGACGGTTATGGCCCGCTGACCCGCTATGCCAGGACGCCGGAGGGCGATTTGCTCGGCGAGATCGAAGTGCCGGTGCCGATGGGCATTGTCGGCGGCGCCACGCGGGTACATCCCACGGCGCAGGCATGTCTCAAGATCATGGGCGCGACGACCGGCGACCGGCTGGCGCGGGTCATGGCGGCGGTCGGACTGATCCAGAACTTCTCGGCGCTCAGGGCGCTGGCGGGCGAGGGTATTCAGCGCGGTCATATGGGCCTGCATGCCCGTAACGTGGCCATCGCGGCGGGGGCCAGGGGGGAAGAGATCGAGCGTGTTGCCGCGGCCCTGATCGAGCGCGGCGAAATTCGCGAAGACGTCGCGCGCGCGCTATTGGCCTGAAACGCCGAATTTCGACGCGAAATTCGGTTCGAAATCCGACGCGGATTTCAGCGCAGTGTGGCCTCGACGGACTGGCACTGTTTTCCGCGTCGGAAAACAAATCGAATTCCGCGTCGGAATTCGACTCACGCGACGCATTTCAAGGTTTTCTTAACCCTTCTTACCGTCACACGCCCGGACTCCCCGGCAGCCGGGAGTCAGCCGGGTGGCAGCCGGGAGTCACCCCCCTGAATTCGGCGATCTCCGTCAAATCCTAACGCGCCGCGCGGTGGCGCATTTCAGCACTTGATCCGTGCCATCTCCGGATCATGGAGCGGCGCCAGATGCACCTCGCAAGCCACCCGCTCGGTCGCCACTTCCAGCTCGTAATCGCCCGCCATCACAAAGCCCGCATCAATCGGATCGCTGCTGCGCACATATCCGTAACCGATTGATTTTTCTATTGTATATCCATATCCGCCAGAGCTGAGCCAGCCTACGCGCTCGCCGTTGCGATAGATCGTCTCGCGCCCCGACAGCACCACGTCAGGCGCCGCCGTGAACCCGGCGAGGATTTTCCTCACCCCTTCGCGGCGTTGTTTCTCTGCCGCCGCGCGCCCTTTGAAGTCATTGTTTTTCTTCAGTTTTACCGCCCATCCCAAACCCGCCTCATCCGGCGTATGGTCCGGCCCGATATCCGACCCCCAGGCGCGGTAACCTTTCTCCAGCCGCAAGCTCTCGATCGCGCGATAGCCCGCATCGCGCAACCCATGCGCCGCGCCCGCCGCCGTAAGGGTCTGGTAAACCGTCGCGGCATATTCAGTCGGCAGGTGCAGCTCCCAGCCCAGCTCGCCCACATAGGTCAGCCGCAGCGCGCGCACCGGACAGCCCGCGATGCCGATCACCTGCGCGGTGCCAAACGGAAAGGCGGCGTTCGACACATCGTTGCGGGTCACCGCTTGAAGGATATCGCGCGCCTTCGGCCCCATCAGCGACAGCACCGAATGACCCGAGGTGACATCCACCAGCTGGGCGTTCATCCCCTCGGGTATGTTGCTGGAAATCCAGTGAAAATCATGGGTGGCAAAGCCGGTGCCGGTGACGATGTAATACTCGTCCTCAGCCACCCGCACACAGGTCAGATCGCATTCGATCCCGCCGTGATCGTTCAGCATCTGGGTATAGGTCAGCTTGCCCACCGGCCCGCTCACATCATTTGCCGCGATCCAGCTCAGCGCGGCTTCGGCATCCGGCCCCTTGAGGGTGAACTTGGCAAAGGAAGTCTGGTCGATCAGCACCGCCGCCGCGCGCGCCGCACGGTGCTCTTCACCGACATTTTCAAACCAGTTCTGCCGCCCGAAGGAGTAGATATCGCGCGCCTCCTGGCCCTCATGCGCAAACCAGTTGGGCCGTTCCCAGCCCAGCTTTTCACCAAAACAAGCGCCGCGTGCCAGCAGCGTGTCATAGAGCGGCGATTTGCGGCAAGGCCGCCCCGAGGAGTGCTCCTCGAATGGCCAGGCCATGGTGTAATGCTTGCCATACGCCTCCAGCGTGCGGGTGCGCACCCAATCGGTATCGAAATGCGGCCGGCCAAAGCGGCGGATATCCACCGGCCAGAGATCGAACGGCGGTGCGCCCTTCGCAACCCACTCGGCCAGCGCCATGCCCGCGCCGCCGCCCGAGGCGATTCCAAAGGCGTTAAACCCTGCTCCGACAAAGAAATTCTTCAGCTCCGGCGCTTCACCGAGGATGAAATTGCCATCCGGGGTAAAGCTCTCCGGCCCGTTCAACAGCTGCTTGATCCCGGCGGTCTCCAGCGCCGGAACCCGGCCCAAAGCCAGCTCGACAATCTGTTCGAAATGGTCGAAATTGCTGTCGAGCACGGTGTAGTGAAAGCCCTTCGGGATGCCGTCAATCGCCCAGGGAATCGGATTGGCCTCGTAGCCGCCCATCACCAGCCCGCCGACCTCTTCCTTGTAATAGGTCAGCCGGTCCGGGTCGCGCAGGGTGGGCATATCCGGGGTCACGCCCTTGATCGGTTCGGTCACCATGTATTGATGTTCGACCGAAACCAGCGGGACATTCACCCCCGACTGTGCGGCAAAATCCCGGCTCCACTGGCCGCCGCACAGCACCACTTTCTCGCATGCAATCAGCCCCTTGTCGGTCTCCACCCCGATGATCACACCTTTTTCCACCACCACGCGCAGCGCCCTTGTATCCTCAAGGATCTGCACTCCGCCCATGCGCGCACCCTTGGCCAGTGACAGCGTTATGTCCGAGGGGTTGGCCTGGCCATCGGTGGGCAGGAAGGCGGCGCCGACAACATCGCTCACATCCATCAAGGGCCAGAGATCCTGCGCCTCTTTCGGGCTCAGAAGCTGCATGTCGAGCCCAAAGGAATGCGCCGTAGTGGCCTGGCGTTTCACCTCGGTCCAGCGTTCCTGATTGCAGGCCAGCCGCAGCCCGCCATTCATTTTCCAGCCCGTCGCCTGCCCGGTCTCTTTTTCCAGCCGGTCGTAAAGCTCGACGGAATAGCCCAGAAGCTGGGTGATATTGGCGTTCGAGCGCAGCTGCCCGACCAGTCCGGCGGCGTGAAACGTAGTCCCCGAAGTGAGTTTCTTGCGCTCGATCAAGACCGTTTCCACCCCCAGCTTTCCGAGATGATAGGCGGTGGAACAGCCGACGATACCGCCCCCGATGACAATCACTTTCGAGGAGGAGGGAAGCGTGCTCATGAAAACCTCACAGGGCTTGGAAATGCGCCAGCGCCGCATCGAGACGGCCCTGATTTTCGCGCGTATAGGCGGCGTAGTCGAAGTCGATCTCCGAATGCAGTTCGGAGACCATCGACCACATGGTTTCGCGCATCAAAGAGGCGCATTTCATCGCAGCAAACCGGCGCCGTAAGGTGTCGTTAACCGCTTTGTCGTAATATGCCTCCAACAGCCAATCCTCCTGGGTGGCGGAAAGACCATTGTTGGTTGCAAGGCCGGCCAGATCGAAAAGCGGAGAGTTGAGACCGGCATATTCCCAGTCGATCAGCCAGAGTTTTTCTCCGTCGTCGAGAAAATTGGCGGGCAGAAGATCGTTGTGGCCCAACACGATTTCGACCGGCCCGATGGCAGCTTCCAGCCCGTCGGCAGTGGCAAGCAGGTCTGGCAGCCGGGCCAGGTAGGGCGAGTTGCCCGCGCGCAGCGTGGCGGCATAATCGCGCAGAACGTGGAACACCCAGAAGGCCAGCACCGGCCCACGCAGCGCTGCAAACGCCTCGTGATGGCAGCGATGCAGAAGCGGCACGATCCGCTCCAGCATCTCGGGGGCGCGCACCTCGGCTTCGCCCAACGTCTTGCTGTCAATGAACTCAATCGCAAGAATACCAGGCTCGGCATGCCGGATCGCGGGCGCCAGCCCCACCGCCTGCGCGGCGCGATGCGCGGCCAACTCGTTTGCACGCAGGATACCGTGCAGCGGAATGTCCTCGCCCACGCGCACCACATAGCGATTGCCCTGATCCACCAGCGAGACGTTGAAATTGGTGATCCCTCCGCCCAGCAACTGCACATCGCGAGGCGCGGTCCAGATCGGCAATCCGGCAGCGCGGGCCAGGGCGGCATCGGCAGGAGTTGTCATGTTTGAAGCCCCATTTTGCGGCGGGTATGATGGGCGGCGGCCGACAGGATGCGGTCGGCGATCATCGCAATGAAGGCGACCGACAGACCGGCGACAATCCCTTGGCCGGTATTGGCCTTGGTCAGCGCGATATAGACCTCCTGACCCAGATCGCGGGTGCCGACCAACGCGGTGATCACCAGCATCGACAGCGCCAGCATGATGGTCTGGTTGAGGCCCAGCAGGATCTCGGGGAAAGCCATCGGCAGCTTGATCCGCCACAACAGCTGGCGCGGCGTGCAGCCCGAGACAATCCCGGCCTCGATCAACTGCGGGTCAATCGAGCGGATGCCATGGGCGGCATAGCGCACAGCCGGCGCCAACGCATAGAGCACCACCGCGATCATGGCCGAGAAATCGCCGACCCGGAACAGCATCACCACCGGGATGAGATAGACAAAGCTGGGCAGGGTTTGCAGCGTGTCGATGACCGAGCCGATGATGCGGCCGGCGGTCTGGTTTTGCGCGGCGAGGATACCGAAGGGAACGCCGATCACGGTGGCGATCAGCACCGATACGCCGCAGAGATAGACTGTGATCATCGCCTTGGGCCATAGCCCCGAGGCAGCGATGAACGCACTCATCAGACCGGTCATCATGGCCAGACGCCAGCCGCCCATACGCCAGCCGATCAACGTCATTGCCGCGATACCCCAAGCCCATGGGATGCCTGCGAAAAACCGCTTCACCGGCAGAAGCAGCCAGGTCAGGAAGAAGGTTTTCACCGCCTCGAAAGCGTCAAAGAAATTGACGTTGATATACTCCATCACGTCCGACCCGAACGTGCCGGTCGAAAGCGTTGCAGTGTCGGGAAAGCTTTGAACTGCCGGAATGACACGGCCCAGAATGAAGGTGCCGATGATGACCAGCAGCACCGTCGCGCTCCACGGGTGACGGCGCAGGAGATTGGCCTCGTGCGGCATCGCGCGATCATGGGCGGCGCGGGTCGCGAAGGCCTGGCTGAGGCGGTCGAGCGCAATCGCCATGACGACGATGGCGACACCAGCCTCGATCCCGCCGCCGATATCGAGACGGCGCAGCGCAGTCAGCACATCATAGCCCAGACCCCCGGCGCCGATCATCGACGCGATGATCACCATGTTGAGCGTCAGCATGATCACCTGGTTGACGCCTACCATCAGCGTGGGCGCGGCGGAGGGCACCAGCACCTTCCACATCATCTGCCGTCTGGTGCAGCCGACCATGCGGCCAACGTCATGGATCTCGGATGGAACACCCTGAAGCGCCACGGTGGTCACCCGCACCATGGGCGGCATGGCATAGATGATGGTGGCGACCAGAGCAGAGACCGGACCGAAGCCGAACAGGAACAGGATCGGCACCAGATAGGCAAAGATCGGCACCGTCTGCATCAGGTCGAGAACAGGGCGCAACGCCCGGTCGAACCAGGGCCAGCGATAGGCGAGAATGCCCAGCAAGAGCCCGCCCATCACGCCGATGGGAACGGAGATCAACACCGAGGCCAGCGTGATCATCGCCGAATGCCATTGCCCGAAGATCGCCAGATAAAGGAAACACCCCGCTATCAAAGCGGCCAGGCCCCAGCTTTTAGCGTAATGGCCCATGGCGGCGAGCGTGACGATGATCGCGATCCAGCTCAGCGATGGGGCGATATCCACTGCCTGCTGGCCCAGTCCTGATTGGAATCCTTCAATCAAGAGACCGCGTACGAAATCGTAGGGTGCTTCGATCAGCGCCGAGATGAATCGGGTCAGGTCGCGGAAGCTGAACAGGCCGAAACTCGCGTCCTCGACCAGCCATTTCAACGCATCGGAAATCGCGCCTTCCAGCGGCAGCGTCCAGCCAGTGGGGTATTTCACGATCCAGCGTGCATCGAGCGCCTTGTAGAGCTGGAATGACCAGGTGGACAGCGCCCAGGTGATGGCGAACAACCCGGCCCAGAACAGCGGGCCGGCATGCAGGAACGGTTTTAACCGGGCGTTCATCGCTCGAGCCTCCGCCCGATCAGAACGTCAATCACCGCCTGGCGCCCGACATGACCGATCACGCTGCCATCGTCACCGGCAAGGTTGAAGGGTGCATCGGCAGCCTCGATCCGATCCGCCGCCGCTTCGATACGGGTGGAGGCGGCCAGCGTTCCCGCCACCGCGCCGGGAGCCGCGCCGGGCCGCATGATGCTGCGCAGGGTCAATACCTTGGCACGGGGGATGTGGCGGGTGAACTCCTGCACGTAGTCGGTGGCCGGGTTCAGCACCAGCTCTTCCGGCGTGGCGACCTGCACGATGGCGCCGTCCTTCATCACTGCGATCCGGTCGGCCAGGCGTATGGCCTCGTCGAAATCATGGGTGATGAACACGATGGTCTTGTGCAAGAGCGATTGCAAACGCAGGAATTCATCCTGCATTTCGCGGCGGATCAGGGGATCGAGCGCAGAAAAAGGCTCGTCGAGGAACCACAGGTCAGGCTCGACAGCTAGCGAGCGGGCAATGCCAACGCGCTGCTGCTGGCCGCCGGAAAGCTCTCGCGGGTAATAGTTTTCGCGCCCTTCAAGCCCGACCAGATTGACCATTTCCCGGGCGCGGGCTTCGCGCCTGGCGCGGCTCACGCCCTGCACTTCAAGCGGGAAAGCGGCGTTCTGCAATACGGTCAGATGCGGCAGCAGCGCGAAATGCTGAAACACCATGCCCATCTTGCGGCGGCGGATTTCGATAAGCTCGCGCTCGGACATCGCCGACAGGTTCTGACCTTCGAACAGGATCTCGCCACCCGTGGGTTCGATCAGCCGCGACAGGCAGCGCACCAGTGTTGACTTGCCCGAGCCAGACAGGCCCATGATCACGAAAATTTCGCCCTGGCGGATTTGCACCGAGGCGTCGCGCACGGCTCCGATCAGGCCCTCTGCCTTGATCGCCTCGGCGCTGGGAGCGCCGCCGTGGGTCTGAAAGAAGCGGCGGGGATGGGCGCCGTAAAGCTTCCAGACATTGCGACAATCGAGCAGGATCGGCTTGTCCATCAGGCGGGGTCCGGGCAAAGGGTGAGTATGGGCGCACCGAGGCTCCGGCATGGCCGGTCATCGGCGAATGACCAGCGCGGCACGAGGGAGCGGTGCCGCGCTGAAAGGTGCGCTACTTGGCGATCCAGCCCATCCACGCATCCTTGTTGGCATCAAGCCAGCCCTGCGCGACCTCATCGACCGATTTGCCATCGAGATCGACCGCAGCGACCATCGCACCCATGTCGTCGTTCGAGACTCTGAAAGCCTTGATCGCTTCGGCGGCACCGGGCCATTTCTCTTGCACGCCCTTCCAGGCAACCTTCCAGATCGGGCCGCGCGGTTTGCCGCAATCATAAGCCGCATCGGGGTTCATTCCGACAGACGGATCGTTATAGCACTCGGCGGAGTATGGCGGAAATTCGACCCATTCGCCCTGATATTTGGCGGGTGCCCAATGTGGGGCATAGACCCAGAGCAAGACAGGTGCCTTGCGTTGATAGGCCGATTCAAGCTCGGCGAAAAGAGCGGCATCGGTGCCGGCATGGACCACTTCGAAATCCATGCCCAGCGCCTCGACGCGTTCATCATCAAAGCCGCCCCAGGTGACAGGCCCACCGAGATATCGGCCCATCGGCGCGGTCTCCGGCGTGGCGAATTCCTGAGCACAGTCGTTGAGCGCCTTCCAGTCGGGCAGTCCCGGGCAAACCTCTTTCATGTAAGACGGATACCACCATTCCTCGATCGCCATCATTCCGGTTTCGCCCAGGTTGACGACATTGCCGGTGCCGGTGGCCTCGTCCATGGCCTCGCGGCCCGTGGTTTCCCAGATCTCCATCGCGACATGCAGATCGCCGGTCTTGAGCCCGGCGAACTGGGCGATGTAATCCGCCTGCACGTATTCTACGTTGTAACCCGCCTCGGCCAGAACCTTGCCCATGATCGTGGTGGTCAGAAGCTGGCCGGTCCAATCGTGCAGCGTGAGCTTGATCGGGTCTTGTGATTCCGCCTCGGCCAGCGCAGGGCCCGCTAACGCGGCCCCGGCCAGACAGGCGGCAAAAAGTTGTGTCTTGAACATATGGGATCCCCCCTGAAATTTCTTGCTGGCCGGTTTTTGGGTGGTGTCGCGAGTCACCGACCTGTGAGAGTCAAATTTCAACAGTTTCCGGCTTGAATCAACAAAAAACCAATAAAACCCACGAGAAATGCTGGTTGGTGCGGTGGAAATGTGGTTTTTTCGGGTAAGGCCGGGCGACATGAGGTGAGCCGATGACTGCCAAGCGCAAGCAACAGGACATGAGTAGCCGACCGGCGTCTCACCGCGAGGGGGAGATTCTCGATCTCGTGGCGCGCTCCGGAGGAACGATGCGCATTCATGCAATCGCGCAGGCACTGCATGTGACCGAGGAAACCGTCCGCCGCAATGTGAGAAAGCTTTCCGATCAGGGGCTGGTGGAGAAGGTGCATGGCGGAGTGCACATGCTGCAAGGCGCGGTGGAACTCAGTTTTTCGCAGCGTCGCGATGAGAACCCGCGCGCCAAGCAGCGCATCGCGGCGCATGTCGCCGGTGTGATTAAGAACGGTCAATCGTTGTTTCTCGATGTCGGCAGCACAACCGCCTATATCGCCGAGGCGCTGAAGGCGCATCGCGAGCTTTTCGTTGTGACCAACTCGGTGGTCGTGGCCTATGCGCTGGCAGCGCGCAATGACAACCGGGTGTTCATTCCGGGCGGCGAGTTGCGCGCCCATGACGGCGGCGTGTTCGGGGCCGGAGTGCGCGATTTCATCAGCAATTTCCGTGCCGATCTGGCAGTGCTTTCGGCGGCGGCGATCAATGCCGAAAGCGGGTTCATGCTTTACGATCTGGAAGAGGCGCGGGTGACACGCGCCATGATGGAACGCGCAGAGGCGCGGATCGTGGCCGCCGACAGTTCCAAATTCGGCCGCGCCGCGCCGATTGTGGTGAGCGATCCAAGCGATGTGAACATGCTGGTGACAGAAGCCGCGCCACCGCCTGCTCTGGTTCGGTCGGCAGCGAGCTGGGGTACCGAAATCGTGGTCGCGGGGCCGAGATGATCGAAGACCTCAGGCAGGCTTTGCAGATCACCGATGAGGCGGTGAAGATCGTCATGCGGCATTTCGAGGGGCGGGTCGACATTGAGCTGAAAGGCGATGCAAGCCCGGTCACGGTGGCTGATCGCGAGACTGAAGCCGCCATTCGGACGGCGTTGACCGCGCAATTTCCCGACGATGGAATCTACGGCGAAGAATTCGGCGCGGAAGGGCTGAAACGCGCGCGCATCTGGGTGATCGATCCGATCGACGGCACGCGCAGTTTCATTGCCGGCGGACCGTTGTTCGGGATGTTGATGGCTTTGATGAAAAACGGCCTGCCTGCGCTCGGGATCGTGCGGATGCCCGCGCTGGGGCAGGTTTATGCGGCGGTGCGAGGGCACGGTGCGGCCTTGAATGGTGCCGAGATCCGCACCTCCGGCGTCACGGATCTTGGCAACGCCATGCTATTCGTCAACGAGGGCGAAAAGATCTGGCTGGATCATCCGGAGCTGTTTGCAAGATTGATGCGCGCCGGGCGTTTGCGGCGGCTGAGCTATGACTGTCAGCCCCATGCCCTGCTGGCAGAAGGCAAAGTGGATGCGGTGGTAGACTACCAGCTACAACCCTATGATTACCTGCCCCTGGTGCCCTTGATCGAAGAGGCGGGCGGAGTGATCACCGATTGGAACGGCAACACGTTGGGATTTGGCAGAGACGTGCCGGTTGTCTCGGCGGCGACGCCGGAATTGCACGCTGAGTTGCTTGGATTGCTGGCGCGGTGAGGCCCGGAGCGGATGGGCAAATGCTCATCCCTTGCGCATAGCGTCGAGATGGTCCTCAAAGCCCGGAGAATTCATCAAGGTCTTGCAGCGCTCGAACCGGCCCACGGAATAGGCCCAGAAATCTTCTGCCGGGTTGCCGTCAGCATGTTGAATCAGGCCCCAGAGCGTCCAAAGCAGATCGCACATCGCCTTGTAGATCACCATCCGGCCTTGCTGTGCCGGCGAGGGCTCGGCGCCGAAATAAGCACGCATCATCTCGCCATCCTGCGTTGCATCGAACCCGGCTTCGACCGAGAGATCGCCGAGATCCCAAAGCGGATCGTTCATGCCGGAATACTCGAAATCGACAATCCACATGCGCCTGCCGTCATCCAGGAAGTTCTCGCAAAGCGGATCGCAATGGCAGGGCTTCAAGGCGGCTGGTTTCTCCTCAAGCAGAGCCTTGATAGGCTGCGCCGCCGCAACGATCTTGTGATAGCCCTCTGGCAGATCGACCGTTTTGCCCGAGAGAATGCCGAGATAGTCGTCGATCATCGCGAAAAGCTCGAAGCGGAATTCAAACGGCTCGGGCGCGTCATGGAGTTGACGGAATGCGACGCCGGCGCGACCCGCCGCACCTTTACGGGTTTTGAAATTTTCGGGTGTCATCGTCACTATGTTTTCGATGCATTCAGAAATCATCACTCCGCTTTCGGGATCGCCCCAAATCACCGGTGCTGATATCCCGGCGCGGGCGGCGACTTGGGCATTGTGCAGTTCGACTTCGCGGTTGATGTAATCCTCGGTTCCGGCACCGGGAATGCGCACGATCACCGCTGGTTTGCCCGGCGGCGCCACGCGATAGACGAGGTTGGTGAGCCCGCCGAGGCGCTGGATATCGGATGTTTCGGGCACGCCCTCGTAGCCGGGGGCGTGGCGCAGCGCTGCGATTACCTGAGCCTTGTTGTGGTCTGCCATCGGAGCCTCCTTCACGATTTCAAACGGACGTTTTCGGGATCATAAAGTGGCCCCGGTGCGCGCGTAATCGGGTGGCGCTCTCCGAAAACCTCGAGTTCGAAATCGGTTTCGCCGGTCAGATCGGCGGGCAGATAGCCATAAAGAATTGTCTTGCCCACGGTATGGCCAAAGCCCGCGCTGGAACAAGGTGCGACGGTCTTGCCGCGATGCAGGATGGTTTCCCCGCCGGTGACCGGCAATCGGGCATTGCTGGTGAAGAAGCAGAGCTGTTGGCGGGGGCCATTCTCCTTATGTTGCTCCAGCGCCTTGCGACCGCGAAAATCGCCCTTGGATTTCAGATGTACGCGAGCGCCGAGGCCGGCTTCGATCGGCGTGTAATCAGGGGTGATGTCGGAGGACCAATAGAGATAGCCCTTTTCCAGCCGCAGACTCTCGATGGCGCGGTAGCCTGCATTGGCGATGCCATGAGCCTGCCCGGCCCGCAACAAGAGATCATAGGTATGGGCGGCGAATTCTGTGGGGATGTGCAGCTCGTAGCCCAACTCGCCGACATAGCCGATGCGCGCGGCACGAACCGGGGCGGCGCCGAGGGTCAGTTCGCGGCAGGTGGCGAAGGGCAGGGCGGCGTTCGAGACGTCCTCTTCGATCACCGCTTGCAGCACGTCGCGGGACCGGGGTCCGCAGATGTTGATCACGGCGCGCGCGGAAGTGACTTCGATCAGCTGGGCCGAGCCGTCCTGCGGCAGCGACCGGCGGATGAAATCGCTGTCATGCACGCCAAAGCCCGCACCCGTGACGATGTAGAAACTCTGCTCGCCCGTGCGGGTGATGGTGAGATCGGCTTCGATCCCGCCTTGATCGTTGCAAAGTTGAGTGTAGATGACGCTGCCTGAAGGTTTGTCCATGTTCGAGACGGCCATGCGTTGCAGGGCGGGCAGAGCGCCGGGGCCGATAAGTTCGAACTTGGAAAAGCTCGACTGGTCGATCAGCGCCACCCGCTCGCGCACCGCGCGATGTTCCTCTGCCGCGTATTGGGTCCAGCCGGGGCTTTCGAACGCCAGCTGGTCGACCTGCGCCAGCCCTTTGGGGGCGAACCAGAGCGGACGTTCCCAGCCGTTTTTCGAGCCACAGACCGCGCCCGCCTGCTTGAGGCGTTCGTAGAGCGGGGAGAGGCGAAGGCCGCGGGCGGTTTCGGCTTCCTGTCCGGGATAGCGCATCTTGTAGTGATGCGCGTAATGCTCGACCGCACGGGGATACATGAAGGCTTTTGCGCCATGATGCGGCGAAAAACGGCGCACATCCAGGGGCCAGAGATCGAGCGAGGGACGGCCTTGGGTGATCCATTCGGCGATCATCTCGCCCGCCCCGCCGCCTGCGGCGATGCCATAGAGAAAACCGGTGGCGAGCATCAAATTGTCGAGGCCCGGCGCCCAGCCCATGACAAAATCACCATCCGCCGAATACGGGATAGGGCCGTTGATCACCTGGCGGATGCCGACCTCGTTGATGACCGGTGTGACCTTGCCGGCAAGCTCGGCCAGAGGTGCGAAGCGATCGAGATTGTCGGGCAGGAGCTGGCGCACGAATTCGCCCGGTATACCCTTGTCGCCAAAGGGTAAAGTGTCGTCCTCGTAGCCGCCGATCACCATTCGCCCGCCGGCATCGGGCTTGTAGTAGACCAGTCGCTCGGGATCGCGCAACGAAGGCAGGGTGCGTACCAGATCGGGGTCGGGCAGCGGTTCGGTGACGATGTACTGATGTTCGACTGCGCAAGCCGGCACCTTGAGCCCCAGCTTGGCGCCCAATTCGCGGCTCCACATGCCGGAGGCGAGCACGACGGTTTCGGCCTCCCAATCGCCCTCGCTGGTTGTCACGCGGGTGATGCGGCCGTTCCTTACCTCGAAATCGAGCACCCTGACGCCCTGGCGCAGATCGGCGCCGTATTTGCGCGCTCCAGCCGCGATGGCCAGGCACAGGCCCGCCGGATCGACATGGCCATCGGAGGGAATGAAGGCCGCGCCGTGAAGGCTGGAGGCGTCGATGTAAGGGAAGAGGGTCTTGGCCTCGACCGCGGTAATGATCTCCATTTCCAGATCGAAACTGCGTGCCATCGTGGCGAGGCGCTTGGCCTCCTTGAGGCGTTCGGGCGTGGCGGCAAGGCGCAGGGAGCCGACCTTTTTCCAGTCAAACGCCATGCCGGTTTCGGCCTCGAGCGTATCGTAGAGCGCCACCGAACGTTTCAGCATCCGCGTGGTGTTGCGGGACGAGCGCAACTGCCCTACAAGCCCCGCCGCATGCCAGGTGGCGCCTTCGGTCAGTGCCGATTTTTCCAGCAGGACCACATCTTTTTCGCCTGATTTTGCAAGGTGATAAGCGGTTGAGCAGCCAATGATGCCGCCGCCGATAATCAGGTGTTTTGCTGAATACTGCGGCATCGGCCCGCCTGTGAAATCCGCGAATCTGGTGCCATGTCAGCCTGAAAGCGACATTAAATCAACAAAAACGTTGTTTTTTGTTGATATGCGTATGGTTGAGGTGATGAACTTCCTGCAATAGCACATTTTGGAACGCTGCGATGGGCCGAGTCTGATGTCGAAACATGAACAGGAGCTGAAAGCAGCGGTTCACCTGCATGGCACAGTGAAGGTGAGCGAACTTTCGCAGATGTTGGGTGTGTCCGACCAGACCATCCGCCGGATCGTCAAACCGCTGGTTGCGCGTGGCGAGTTGTACAAGGTACACGGCGCAATCGTCAGCACGATGAGCCCGACCGATCCTCCGTTCCAGGCCCGGATGAGTCGCAATCGTGCTGCCAAGGTGGCGATTGCCCGCGAAGTGGCGGCACTGGTGCGTGATGGTGCGACACTGGCGATCGACACCGGCAGCACGTCGGGCTTCGTCGCTCAGGCGTTGCGCCAGAAGCGCAACCTGACGGTGGTGACCAATTCGGCTTTCATCGCCTCGACCCTGTCGCTGGTTGAGGGCAACCGAGTGTTCATCGCGGGCACCCAGCTGCGCGACCACGACGGAGCAGCTTTCGACAGGGTGGCCTATGAGGTGATTGCCGGGTTCTCGGCGGATCTGGCGATCCTGTCGGCGTCACTGGTACATCCCGAGCGCGGATTCATGGTGCATGATCAATGCGAGGTCGACATGGCCGACGCAATGATGAACATCGCCGGACGCGCGATCATGGCGGTCGATGCCACCAAATTCACCGATCAGGCGCGCAAACCGGCACTACGTCTGCCGTCTCTCAGGTCTGGCGACACGGTGATTACCGATGCGATGCCGGATGCGCGTTTCGATGCGCTTCTTGCGGCATTCAACCTTCGGGTGACCCGGGCCTGAAACTCTGCTTTTTCTTGGTAAAAATACTCAAACCCTGACCCGGACACGCGCGCAGCGGCTGGAATCAGACGAACTGTTCTCGTATCAGACGCTCTTCCAGCCCATGGCCGGGATCGAAAAGCAATCGGTGCGCAATCGACGGTTCCGAGCGGATATCGACTGTCTGCACATAGAGCACCGCGCGCGAATCCGCATGGGCCATGACGGGTCGCTTTTCCGGGTTCTGCACCTCGATGCGCACATCGGCGCCCTTGGGCAAAAGCGCGCCGCGCCAGCGCCGCGGTCGGAACGGGGCGATCGCGGTGAGCGCCAGCACTTCCGACCCGATGGGCAGGATCGGCCCGTGCGCCGAGTAGTTGTAGGCTGTGGAGCCTGCCGGCGTGGACACGAGCGCGCCATCGCAGACCAACTCTTCCATGCGAAGCCGCCCGTCCACCGTGATCTTCAGCTTCGCCGTTTGCGGCCCCATCCGCAGCAGCGAAACTTCGTTGATCGCCAGCGCCTCGTGCACCGATCCATCTCCTCGCGTGGCGCGCATCGACAGCGGATTGATCACCGCCTCCTCTGCGCTGGCCAGCCGCTCGGGCAGATCGGCCTCGGCGTATTCGTTCATCAGGAATCCGACCGTGCCTCGGTTCATTCCATAGACCGGCGCATCCATGTCCTGGGTTCGGTGCAGCGTGTGCAACATGAAACCGTCGCCGCCAAGCGCCACGATCACATCCGCCTCGTTTTCGTCGTTGTTGCCATAGCGCCCGATCAAAGCCGCGCGCGCGGTTTGCGCAATAGGCGCATCCGAAGCGACAAAGGCGATTTTCAGGCTCATGCGCAAAAGCTTCCAAAAACGGCGGCGCCGGGGCCGGATGGTCCCCAACGCCCTTTCACCTGCACGATGATTGCCGCGCTGGCAAGGCCAATGGTCGGAATCGGGGCTTTCAAGCCCGCGCACAATGGCTTACGACAGCGCCCAACAGCCATGTGCCACATCAGTGACGGAGACAGCGCCTCATGTCCAACCCCGGATTTTTCACCGAAGATCTCGCCAGCCGCGACCCTGAAATCTTTGACGCGATCGAGAAGGAACTGGGCCGCCAGCGCGACGAAATCGAACTGATTGCCAGCGAAAACATCGTTTCTCAAGCCGTGATGCAGGCGCAGGGTTCGGTGATGACCAACAAATATGCCGAAGGCTATCCCGGGCGGCGTTACTACGGCGGCTGCGAATTTGTCGATATCGCAGAAACATTGGCGATTGACCGGGCGAAAGAGCTGTTTGGCTGTGGCTTTGCCAATGTCCAGCCCAACTCCGGCAGCCAGGCCAACCAGGGCGTCTATCAGGCGCTATTGACGCCTGGTGACACGATACTCGGCATGAGCCTCGACGCCGGGGGGCACCTGACCCATGGCGCCAAGCCCAACCAATCGGGCAAATGGTTCAACGCCGTGCAATATGGCGTGCGCAAGCAGGACAACCTGCTGGATTACGACCAGGTGGAAGAACTGGCCAAGGCGCATGCGCCCAAGCTGATCATCGCCGGGGGCAGTGCGATTCCGCGCGAGATCGATTTCGCGCGTATGCGCGAGATCGCCGACAGCGTCGGCGCGCTCCTGCATGTCGATATGGCGCATTTCGCCGGGCTGGTGGCGGCGGGCGTTCACCCGAGCCCGTTCCCGCATGCCCATGTCGCCACGACGACGACGCACAAGACGCTGCGCGGACCGCGTGGGGGCATGATCCTCACAAATGATGAAGAAATCGCCAAGAAGGTGAACTCCGCCATTTTCCCAGGCATCCAGGGCGGGCCTCTGATGCATGTGATCGCGGCCAAGGCGGTGGCTTTTGGCGAGGCGCTGCGGCCCGATTTCAAGGAGTATGCCAAGGCGGTTGTGGCCAATGCCCAGGCGATGGGCGATCAGTTGATGAAGGGCGGGCTCGATCTCGTCACCGGCGGCACCGATACGCATGTTTTGCTGGTCGATCTGCGACCCAAGGGGGTGAAGGGCAACGCCACCGAAAAGGCGCTGGGGCGGGCGCGCATCACCTGCAATAAGAACGGCGTGCCGTTCGATCCGGAAAAGCCGACGATCACCAGCGGCGTGCGCCTCGGCTCGCCCGCGGGCACAACGCGCGGATTCGGTGTCACCGAGTTCCGCCAGATCGCCGACTGGATCATCGAGGTGGTCGACGGGCTGGCCGCGAATGGCGAAGACGGTAACGGTGCGGTGGAAGCCAAGGTGAAAGCGCAAGTGGCCCAGCTTTGCGCGCGGTTTCCGATCTATCCCGAATTGTAGACGGCAGACGGATCGCCCATCCTGGCGAAGCCATCGCGGCAGCGGTGGCCTTTTCTATTTAGCGCCTGTAGCCTGCGCGAGCAAAGCAGCGGGGAACAGGCTATGCCGATGATTTCAGACGATCTTCTGGAGAAGATTCGGGCGCGGTTTGCGCATGTCGACAGCGATCCGTTCCAGGGCGAGCGGGTGTTTTTCGAGAATGCCGGCGGTGCGCTTACGCTGAAATCAGTGGTCGAAACCTCGGCGTTCTACGCCGCCATCCCTGACAATCAGGGCCGCGACAATGCCGCCAGCCACGCCCTCGTGAAAGTGATTGAAGACGCCCGCACCGACATGGCCCTGGCGATGAACGCGCCGGGCGGGCAGTTCTTCGTCGGTGAAAGCGGCACCGAACTGCTGTTCCGCCTGATTTCGGCTGCCTGTCTGGGCGCAGGGCCCGGGCGGGTGTTGGGTTCGACGCTGGAGCACCCCGCGTCGCGCAGCGCGGCGGCGCGCTGGGCGGGACTCGCAGGGCAGGCTCATGTGCTTGTAAAACATGATGATTCCACCGGAACGGTCGGCCCCGAACACTATCTGCCCGAGATTACTGCGGATACGGTCGTTGCCACCATACTGCACACCTCTCCGGTGACGGGCATGGGCGTGGATGTGGCAGCGATCGCAACGGCCATCCGGCAAGAATCGCCCGATTGCTACATCATCGTCGATGGTATCCAGCATGCCGCCCATGGGCGCATCGACCTGGGCGCGCTGGGCGTGGATGGCTACGTGATATCGCCTTACAAGATGTTCTCGCGCCATGGTTACGGGCTGGCCTGGATATCCGACAGGTTGGCTGCGCTGCCGCACAATAACCTGTTGAAAGGCCCCGAGAAAAACTGGGAAATGGGCACCCGGGACACTGGCGCCTACGCTACCTTTTCCGACGTCGTCGCCTATCTCGAATGGCTCGGCGGCGAGCTGACGCAAGACGTTGATCGCGGTGCCCGGATCAGGGCGGCGGGAGAGGCGATTCATGCCCATGAAAAGCGCCTTACCGACACCATGCTGCATGGGCTCGGCAATCTGCCAGGCCTGGCCCAATTGCCCGGTGTCGAGATCATCGGCGGCATCGACAACCCCGCGCGCGAGGGGCTGGTTTCCTTTCATGTTCAAGGGGTTGCAAGCGCCGACGTGGTGGCGCGGCTGAACAGTGAAGGCATCCGCACCCACATTCGCAAGGCAGACCACTATTCCGGCAACGTGCTCGATCCGCTGGGTCTCGACAGCTGTATCAGGGTCTCGCTGTGTCACTACAACAGCGCCGCCGAGGTGGCCCGATACCTTGCCGTGATGAAAGAAATGGTAAACTGAGCGTCCCAAACGGTTAACGCGCCGAATTGCACCAAAACGGAGGGGGTGATCTGCGGCTGACTCCCGGCTGTCATGCGTATGACATACGCAGGCGTATGGTTCTTCGCGAAATCGGGTTAACGCAGCGCACGCTTACGCCCTTTTTCTTGGCAAAAATACTCAATCCCCACCGCGACAAAACCGATCCGTTTCAAATCGGGAGTCTGGCCCGACCCTGGCGGCGCCGAGCGCAGCGAGGCGCCCCCCCGGCGACGCCGAAGGCGGCGCAAAACCTGCGGCTTGCAACCGGGCTTGAAGCTGCGCCATGCCCGCCCTAGGCTGCGCGAATGATCTACAAACTTCCGATCCGCGTCTATTACGAAGACACCGACATGGCCGGTATCGTCTATTATGCCAATTACCTGCGCTATATCGAGCGGGGCCGCAGCGAATGGGTGCGCGCGGTCGGGCTGGATCAGAACATGATGAAAGAGCGCGACGGCATCGTCTTCGCGGTGCGCCGGGTCGAAGCGGACTATCTTGCCCCCGCCAGGCTCGATGACGAATTGGTGGTCGAAACCTGGATCGAGAGCCTCAAGCCGGTGCGTATGGTGATGGGCCAGGAGGTCAAGCGCGGCGCGCAGGTGCTGTTTCGCGCCATGGTCACGGTGATCTGCATGACCACCGGCGGCAAACCGGTGCGCTTGCCGAAATGGAGCGAACCCGACTGAGATCGGCCCATGGCGCCCGGTCCGTCATGTCGCAGCGAGAGGCGCGTTCAGCCCGTGGCGAGCGGCGACAGGTCGAGATATGGCCCGATCGCGGCGCGTTGCCGGGCGTGAAATCAGGCGCCGGGCGGCGATTTTCCGCTCGGCTGGCGGGTGGCCAAAGCGAATTCAAGCAGACGTGAGGCCGATCTTGTTGGTTTTCCCCTTCCGATCGGATAGTTTCCCTCCTAAAGAAGGCCGAAAAGGCCACAGACAATAATCCTGGCAACGATCCGGGTAACAAGAAGAGCAGGCAGATGGAAACAGAGACACTTGCCCTGGTGCAGGAGATTGATTTCTCCTTGTGGGCCCTATTCGCGCGCGCCACCTTTACCGTGAAACTGGTGATGATCCTCCTGATCGTGGCCTCGTTCTGGTCATGGTCGATCATCCTTCAGAAGCTGATCAACTATCGCAAGGCCAAGGCCGAGGCGGCCAAGTTCGACCGTGCCTTCTGGTCGGGCGAGCCGCTGGATCAGCTGTTCGAGCAGATCGGTGCCGATCCGAAAGGCCAGTCCGAGAAGGTTTTTGCCGCTGGCATGATCGAATGGCGCCGGTCGCACCGGCCCGGCGGCGAGTTGATCGCCGGAGCGCAGGCACGCATCGATCGCAGCATGGATGTCGCCATCGCCAAACAGGCCGAAGGCTTGCAAAGCGGCTTGCCGGTGCTTGCGACTGTCGGTTCGACGGCACCGTTTGTCGGGCTTTTCGGCACGGTGATCGGGATCATGAACGCTTTCATCGAGATCGCCCAGCAGCAGAACACCAACCTCGCGGTCGTCGCGCCGGGCATTGCCGAGGCGTTGCTGGCCACGGGTCTGGGCCTGCTGGCGGCGATCCCCGCGGTGATCTTCTACAACAAGCTGAGTGCCGACAGCGACCGGATCATCGCCGGCTATGAAGCCTTCGCCGATGAATTCGCCACCATCCTCAGCCGCCAGCTGGATTCCTGAGCCATGGGATCGGGTGTCATCAAATCGAGCGGTGCCGGGGGCGGATCGCGCCGCCGCCGCCGCGGCGGGCGCGCCGTTCCGATGAGCGAGATCAACGTCACGCCGTTTGTCGATGTCATGCTGGTGCTGCTGATCATCTTCATGGTGGCAGCGCCGCTGATGACCGTGGGCGTGCCGGTAGAACTGCCGAAAACCGCGGCCAATGCGCTGCCCAGCGACGCCGAGGAGCCGCTGACCGTGACCATCACCGCCGAAGGCGTGGTGATGGTGCAGCGCACTGAAGTGCCGCGCGATGAACTCCTGGGCAAGCTGCGCGCGATTGCCGCCGAGCGTGCCAGCGATCGCGTCTTCCTGCGCGCCGATGGCGCGGTGTCCTACGCCGAGGTGGTGCAGGTCATGGGCGCGCTCAATCGCGGCGGATTCAGCAATATCGGTCTGGTGACGGATGCGGGCGGGCCAGAGCTCAACGAGGGCGGAAACTGAGGCTCCGATGCAGACGGGCCAGATCATATCGGGAGTGGGGCATGTCGGCCTTATCGGCTGGTTGCTGTTTGGCGGCAATTTCCTGCAGGAGCCCTTGCCGTTCCAGGTCACCGATGTGGCGGTGATCAGCACCCAGGATTTCGAAGCCATGCTGGCGGCGCAGGGCGCGCCGGAGACCACGACAGAAGTGGCGATGCCGCAGGCGCCCGCGCCCGACAGCCCGCCCGCGCCGGATGTGAGCCAGAACCAGGACACGCCGCCCGAGCAGAGCGAACCGGAGGTGGCCGAGACGCCCGAACCCGACGCCACGCCCGATCAGGTGGCGCCGGCACCGGCACCCGCCGAGGTGGAAGATCGCTCACCCGAGATCGCACGCCCCGCCGAAGAGGATGTGGCCGTGCTGGTGCCCCAGGAGAGTGCGCGGCCCAAGGCGCGCCCCGTCGAGCGGGTGGCGCCGAAGCCGGTGGCGCAGCCGCCCGAACCGGATGCGGAGGTCGATCCGGTGGTGCGCCAGGAGGCCGATCCGAATGTGGCCAGCGAGACGCCGAAGCCCAGGGAAGACGCCACTGCGCCGCGGGAGGCGGTGACCGAGATCGTGCCTGAGGCCAGCGACGAGGTGAGCGCCGCGCCGAAGGTCTCGAAACGCCCGCAGACGCGGCCCAAACGCAGCGCACCCGCACCGAAGCCCGCGACGGAGACCGCCAGCAATGGCACCTCGTCGGCGGTGAACTCGGCGCTGGCCGAGGCCCTGGCGGGCGGAGAAACCCAGGCGGCGCAGACCGGCACGACCGGGCAGAGCGGTTCCGACCCGCTGACCAAGGGCGAGGAAGATGCGCTGATTGTTGCCGTTTCGGAGTGTTGGTCTGTCGACCCGGGCGCGGCATCGGGTAAGGTGACGGTGGTGGTGTCGGTCACGCTCAACCGCGATGGAACCCTGGCGGCGAGCCCGACGTTGGTTTCGTCGCAGGGCGGCGATCAGACCGCGGTGGATGTGGCTTTCCGCAAGGCGCGCACGGCGGTGATCTCGTGCGGGCGGCGCGGATTTGACCTGCCGGACGAGAAATACGAGCATTGGCGTGAGATCGAGATGACGTTCAATCCGGAGAAAATGAGGCTGAGATGAACACCAGGGTTTTGAGTGCAGTATTGATGATGCTGGCGGGCTTGTCCTGGACTGGCGGAGCATTGCCCGCAGGGGCGCAGCAAGGCCCGCTTCGGATCGAGATCACTGACGGGGTGCAGGAGCCGTTGCCTTATGCAGTGCCCGCTTTCGTGGCGGAAAACGGCACCGCGACGCAGATGGCGCAGGATATTGCCCGGGTGGTGTCCGACGATCTGAGCGGCACCGGACTGTTCCGCGAGATCGGCAGCGAGGCATTCATCAGCCAGATCACAAGCTTTTCCTCGCCGGTGGAGTTCGCCGACTGGAAGGCGATCAACGCGCAGGCCCTGATCACCGGGGCGGTCAGCGTGGCGGGCGACAGCCTGACGGTGAAATTCCGGGTCTGGGATGTGTTTTCCGGCCAGGAACTGGGCGCCGGGCTGCAATTTGCCGGCACCACGGAGGGCTGGCGGCGGATGGCGCACAAGGTGGCCGATGCGGTCTATGAGCGGATCACCGGCGAGAGCGGCTATTTCGACAGCCGGGTGGTGTTTGTCAGCGAGACCGGCCCCAAGGACGACCGCAAGAAGCGGCTGGCGATCATGGATTACGATGGCGCCAACGTGCAGTATCTGACCGATTCGAGCTCGATTGTCTTGACGCCGCGGTTTTCGCCTTCGGGCGACCGGGTGCTCTACACCAGCTTCGAAAGCGGATCGCCGAAAATCCATGTGCTGGATGTGGCCAATGTCGGGCGCCGGGTGTTGCAGAGCCGCGAGGGCACGATGAGCTTCGGGCCGCGCTTCAGCCCCGATGGCCAGCAGGTCGTGTTCTCGCTGGAGGCGGGCGGCAACACCGATATCTACACCATGGACATAGCCAGCGGTGCCGAAACCCGGCTGAATTCGGCACCTTCGATCGAAACCGCGCCGAGCTATTCGCCCGATGGCAGCAAGATCGTGTTTGAATCCGACCGTTCCGGGCCGGGGCAGATATATGTGATGAGCGCCAGCGGCGGCGAGGCGCAGCGGATCAGCTCGGGCGCGGGCAAATACGGCACTCCGGTATGGAGCCCGCGCGGCGATCTCATTGCCTTCACCAAGCAGCACAAGGGGCGGTTTCACATCGGGGTGATGAAGCCCGACGGCAGCGCCGAACGGCTGCTGACCGCGTCGTTCCGCGAGGAAGGCCCGACATGGTCGCCCAACGGACGGGTGATCATGTTCACCCGCGAAACCCAGGGTGCGGGCGGCGAAGCCAGCCTGTATCGCGTGGATATCACCGGGCGTACGTTGCAAAAGGTGCGGACACCGGGCGGCGCTTCGGATCCGTCTTGGAGCCCGTTGCAAAAATGAGCGGTGTGGCGTTTTTCGAGGCGAAAAACGGTCAGAAATCCGACACGGATTTCCGGGTGCGATCCGCGGGCGGGCTTTTCGCATCGGAAAGCGGGCCGAACTCAGCGTCGCAATTCGCATCAGCATGGATTTGCGCCCGCGCGCGGAGACGATTCCCATGCGCGGCGCGCTGTGGTAGAAAGCAATCAAGAAAACAAGAACGAGGCACGAGACAATGACTTACTTTGTAAAACCGCTGATCATCGTGGCGGCGCTGGCGCTTGCCGGGTGTACCGATGCGGGGCGCTTTGGCAGCGGCGATACCCCGGCAGCGGGCGCCGGCGCGGGCGGCGGCATCATCGAGGGCAGCGCCAACGATCCGCGCTCGCCGCTTTATTTCCAGCAGGCGATCGGCGACCGCGTGCTGTTCGAGGTCGATCAGCACACGCTGGAGCAATCCTCCAAGCAGGTGCTTGACGGGCAGGCCAGCTGGCTGACCAGCAACACGGAATACAACGCCGTGATCGAGGGCCATGCCGACGAACAGGGCACACGCGAATACAACCTCGCTCTGGGTGCGCGCCGGGCCAACGCGGTGCGCGAATACCTGATGTCGCGCGGGCTGTCGGCCAACCGGCTGAAGACCATCAGCTATGGCAAGGAACGCCCGATCGAAGTTTGTTCGGAAGAAGCCTGCTACCGGCAGAACCGCCGGGCGGTGACGGTACTTTCGGCGGGCCTGAGCGGATAGCGACAAGCGGGAGACGAAGGACATGATGCGCAGGCTCTTGGGGATTGCGGCCATCGCGGCGCTGTGTTTCGGCGCCGCACCGGCGATGGCTCAGAACAAGCAGACGCTGGCGGATATCCGTCAGGAGCTGACGGTTCTGTTTGTGGAAATTCAGAAACTCAAGCGCGAGCTTTCCACCACCGGCGGTGCGTCGGGGGTGGCGAGCGGCTCGTCGGTTCTGGACCGGGTGAGCGCGATCGAGAGCGAGCTGTCGCGGCTGACCGCCAAGACCGAGGAGCTGGAATTCCGGGTTGATGCCATCGTCAAGGATGGCACCAACCGGATTGCCGATCTCGAATTCCGGCTGGTCGAGGCGGAAGGCGGCGATGTCAGCAAGCTGAAGGAAACCACGACGCTGGGCGGGGCGGCCGGAGCCGGGTCTTCGGGCGCGGCGGTGGCAGCTGTCACGCCCGAGCCAAGCGATTCGCCGCAGCTGGCGCTGGGTGAGCAGGCCGATTTCGATGCCGCCAAGACGGCGCTTGAGGCCGGCCAACATGCCGATGCCGCGGCGAAATTCGCCGCCTTCAACGAAACCTATCCCGGCAGCCCGATGGCGCCGGCGGCGCAGCTGGGACGTGGCCAGGCGCTGGAGGCCGGCGGCGAGCTGACCGATGCGGCGCGGGCCTATCTCGAGGCGTTCAGCCTGGAGCCCAGTGGCACGATCGCGCCCGAGGCGCTGTTTCATCTCGGCAGGGGGCTGGGCCGGTTGGGCCAGACCAACGAGGCCTGTGTGACCTTGGGCGAGGTCGGGACGCGGTTCCCTGGCGGCGCGGCCGAGGGCAAGGCGCGCGAAGAAATGGCGCGTCTCGGCTGTTCGTGAGCCTTAACCGGCGCATTGCCGCCGCGTTAGACGATCTCTTTCAAGCTGAACCGCCGCGCAAGCTGGGCGTGGCCGTCTCGGGCGGCGGCGACAGCATGGCCTTGTTGCACCTTTTGCATGGCTGGGCCGAGGCGCAGGGCTGTCTTTTGCAGGTTGCGACGGTGGACCACGGGCTGCGCGAAGCGGCGGCGGGCGAGGCGGCGATAGTGGCTGAAGCGGCGCGCGGGCTGGGCTTGCGGCATGATATCCTGCGCTGGGAAGGATGGGACGGCGGCGGCAATTTGCAGGCCGAGGCGCGCGCGGCGCGCTATCGCCTGTTGGCGGGATGGGCCGGGCGGCAGGGGCTCGACGCGGTCGTTCTGGGCCATACCGCCGACGATATCGCCGAGACTTTCCTGATGCGGCTGGCGCGCGGTTCGGGGGTCGATGGGCTGGCGGCGATGCAGGGGTTGTCTTGGCGCGAAGGCGTTGTCTGGCTTAGGCCGTTGCTGGGCTTTGCGCGTGACGAGTTGCGCGCGTTCTTGCGCGGGCGGGAGATCGACTGGGCCGAGGATCCGAGCAATGACGATGCGCGGTTTGACCGGGTGAAGGCGCGGCGGGCGCTTGACGAGCTGGCCGATCTCGGGCTGACGCGGGAGCGGTTGGTCGCAACCGCCGGGATGATGGGGGCGGCGCGCGCGGCGCTCGATTGGGCGGCGGCGCAACTGGCCTATGGTGCGGCGGTGCAGCAGGGCGGCGATGTGATAATTGATCTTGAGGAATGCGCGAAGGCGCCGCGCGAGACGCGGCTGCGGCTTATCTCGGGGGCGCTCCGGTGGGTGGCTTCGGCGGATTATCGCCCGCGGCTCAACCAGCTCGAGGAGGCGCTGGCCGCCGTGGTCACCGGGCAGGCGCGGCAATTGCACGGCTGCCATCTGATTCCCGAGGCCGGGGGCTTGCGGATTTGCCGCGAGGCAGGCGCGGTGATGGATGAGACCTGCGCCATCGGCGGGCTCTGGGATGGGCGCTGGCAGGTGATCGGGCCCGACGTGGAAGGGGCCGAGACGCGGGCGCTCGGCGCCGGGCTGAGCAATTGCCCGAACTGGCGCGAGACCGGGCTGCCGCGAATTTCGCTGGAAGCGAGCCCGGGCGTCTGGTGGGGCGAGACGCTGATCTCGGCGCCGCTGGCGGGGCTGAAGGCGGGGTATAGCGCCCATCTGACCTCCGGGCGGGACGATTTCCGCCAATTCCTGATGATCCATTGAACGTGGCGCGATGATCTCTATTTTAGTCCAAGGGCAACTGTGCTAGGCGCAGGGCCAAAGATTTCATGGGAGACAGTCATTGGGTAACGCACGCAATATCGCCTTCTGGGTCGTTCTGTTCTTGTTGATCCTGGCGTTGTTCAACCTGTTTTCGGGCGGCGGCAACACGCTGCAGAGCCGCGAGATCAGCTATTCCGAGTTTGTCGCGGCTGTCGAGGACGGCCGCGTCAGCCAGGTGACGCTGGACGGTGAACAGGTGCGATTCCGCGGCGAAGACGGCAAGGATTACGTGGTGATCCGGCCGGAAGACGCCAAGGTGACCGATCTTCTGATCGACAAGAACATCCCGGTGAAGGCCGAAAGCCAGGAACAATCGGGCTTCCAGACCTTCATCCTGAGCCTGCTGCCCTTCCTCTTGCTGATCGGGGTGTGGATCTATTTCATGAACCGGATGCAGGGCGGACGCGGCGGCGGTGCCATGGGCTTCGGCAAGTCCAAGGCCAAGATGCTGACCGAAAAGCATGGCCGGGTCACGTTTGACGATGTGGCCGGGATCGACGAGGCCAAGGAAGAGCTGGAAGAGATCGTGGAATTCCTGCGCAACCCGCAGAAATTCTCGCGCCTCGGCGGCAAGATTCCGAAAGGTGCACTGCTGGTCGGCCCTCCGGGCACCGGCAAGACCCTGCTGGCGCGCGCGATTGCGGGCGAGGCGGGAGTGCCGTTCTTCACCATCTCGGGCTCTGACTTTGTGGAAATGTTCGTCGGTGTCGGCGCATCCCGGGTGCGTGACATGTTCGAGCAGGCCAAGAAGAACGCGCCCTGCATCGTGTTCATCGACGAGATCGACGCCGTGGGGCGGCATCGCGGCGCGGGCTATGGCGGCGGCAATGACGAGCGTGAACAGACGCTGAACCAATTGCTGGTCGAGATGGACGGTTTCGAGGCCAACGAGGGCGTGATCATCATCGCGGCGACCAACCGCAAGGACGTTCTCGACCCGGCACTGCTGCGCCCGGGCCGGTTCGACCGCCAGATCACGGTCGACAATCCCGACATCAAGGGCCGCGAGAAGATCCTGGCCGTGCATGCGCGCAAGACCCCGCTGGGGCCGGATGTGGACCTACGCATCATCGCGCGCGGCTCGCCGGGCTTTTCCGGCGCGGATCTGGCCAACCTGGTGAATGAGGCGGCGCTGACCGCGGCGCGGATCGGGCGGCGGTTCGTCACCATGGAAGACTTCGAGTTTGCCAAGGACAAGATCATGATGGGCGCCGAGCGGCGCAGCATGGTTCTGACCAAGGAACAGAAGGAAAAGACCGCCTATCACGAGGCCGGTCACGCCATTGTCGGCCTGAAGCTCGACAAATGCGACCCGGTCTACAAGGCGACGATCATTCCGCGCGGCAGCGCGCTGGGCATGGTGATGAGCCTGCCGGAGATGGACAAGCTGCAGATGTTCAAGGACGAGGCCGAGCAGAAGATCGCCATGACCATGGCAGGCAAGGCGGCGGAAATCCTGAAATATGGTCCCGACTCGGTGTCTTCGGGGCCGATGGGCGACATCATGCAGGCCAGTCAGCTGGCGCGCGGCATGGTGATGCGCATGGGCATGTCCGACAAGGTCGGCAATGTCGATTACCAGGAGGCGGCGGCGGGCTATCAGCCCAATGGCGGCGCCGGGGGCTTTTCGGTTTCAGCGGCGACCAAGGAGCTGATCGAAAGCGAGGTCAAACGGATCATCGACGAGGGCTATGCCCGCGCCGAAAAGATCATCGAGGACAACCGCGAGGAATGGGAGCGGCTGGCCCAGGGGCTGCTGGAATACGAGACCCTGACCGGGGAGGAGATTCAGCGCGTGATCCGGGGCGAGCCGCCGCACAAAGGCGAGGACGAGGATGACACGCCCGATGCGGGCTCTGCACCCTCGGTCACCGCGATCCCGAAAACCAAGCCCAAGGCCAAGATCAAGCCCAAAGACGATGGCGGCGGTATGGAGCCAGAGCCTTCGGCATGAGGGCAACTGGCCGAAACGACTGGAATCCCGGGGCCTATGCAAGGTTCCGGGATTTGCGTGCGCGCCCGGCGCTCGACCTGATGCTGGCAGTGCGCTCGGTGGGCGGCGGCGATGTGATCGACCTGGGCTGTGGCAATGGCGCGATGGGCGCGGCGCTCAAGGAGCGATTTGCCGGGCACAGGCTGGTGGGGGTTGATGCCAGTCCGGCAATGCTGGCCAAGGCGCGAGAGGGCGGCGCCTATGATGCGCTGATCGAGACCGATATCGCCGACTGGAGCGTCGAGCGGGCCGGGCTGATCTATTCCAATGCGGCGCTGCATTGGCTGGGCGAGCATGAAACGCTGTTTGTGCGTCTGGCCGGGATGCTGGCGATCGGCGGCACCCTGGCGGTGCAGATGCCGCATCAGAACAATGCGCCGTCGCACCGGGTCTGGCTGTCACTGGCCGAGGAGCTTTTTCCTGGGCGGGTGAAGCCGGAGGTCTCGCCCGGGGTGATGAAACCGCCGCACTATTTCCATCTTCTGGCCGGCCTGGGCCGGTTCTCTCTTTGGGAGACGGAATACTACCAGGTTCTGGGCGCGGATGAGAGCGGCCACCCGGTGCGTCGCTATACCGAGAGCACCTATGCGCGGCCGATTCTGGAGGCGCTGGAACCCGACGAGCAGGCGGTCTTGATCCGGCGCTACGAAGAGGTGATGGAAAAGGCCTATCCCAGGGGCGCGGATGGAACGGTCCTGTTTCCGTTCCGGCGGATGTTTTTCACACTGACGGTATGAACGGCGCTCTGCCGACGGGCGATGCCTTGGCGCGCGCTGCGGGGCATCAGTAGTTATCCAGGAAAAGCGATGGGTCAGGGGATGATCCCGACCGTGGCGGTCTTCTCGCCAAGGACAGTATTGCCGCGCCGTAGGGTAACGCTGCCGGTATAAATGCCGGGTGACCAGGACGTGGCACCACGGCGTTTGGACGCGGCGCGCGACATGAGCGCGAGGTTGCGCTCGACGGTGTAGTCGCGGCTGTGGCTGAAACCGGCAGGGCCGCGGAAGCTTATGCGCACCAGATCGCCGGCGCGGGCGCCGAAAAAATAGCCCCAGAGCAGCAACTCGGCGCTGTCTGCGGGCAGGATGTCAGCGGCGGCGCCGCCATCGCGGATGGTTTCGAGCTTGGGCAGATGCGCCCCGAACCCGGCCAGAAGCACGCCACCCGGGATGTAGGCGGGGGGATGATCCTGCCATAGCGAGACCGGCGGCGGCAGGGCGCAGGCATCGAGCCCGTCGGGATTGAACGGATCGACCGGCTTGCCGAGGTAGCGTACGGAGAAATGCAGATGCGGAAATTCGGCCAGCCCGGATTGCCCGACGAGACCGAGCGGCGTGCCGTTCTCGACCTGCTGGCCGGGCTTCACCAGCAGGCTGCCCTTGCGCAGGTGGCAATACTGCGTTTCCCAGCCGCGTCCGTGGTCGATCACCAGCCCGTTGCCGCATTCGGTCTCCTTGACGCTTTCCGGGTCGGTGAGAAAGGCGCCGTCTTCCATGCCGTCGCGCACGCCGCGCACACGGCCCCTGGCGGCGGCGGTGACGGTGACGCCGCTTGCTATTTCCGCCCGGCTGGGAACGGCGAAATCGGTGCCTTTGTGGCCATCATAGCTCAGCGGATTGCAGCGGAAATCGCGCGCCGCCGGGCCGGGATCGGCATCGACATAATTCTGGATATAGCAGGTTTCTCCGACGATGCAGTCGATCGGCTGGGTCAGGGCAGGCGGGTTCGAAACGCTTGGCAGAGGCGGTTTGGGTGCGGGGAGATCGGCGCGCAGGGGGGCGGCGAGGACGACGCCGACCGTCACAAGGGCCAGGAAAAAGGCGCGCACCCAAGGGGCGCGCGCCGAAATGTCTGTATGATCGCCCGGCCTCAGGCTCACCTGAGCGCGCCCCGACTCAATCGGCGGTGAGCAAAGGCGGCTTGTCGCCCTTGATCCGCGGGTTTTGCGGGCCTTCGATGGTGAGGTCGATCTTGCCCGCCTTGACCCCGACCTTGACGATACCGCCCTTGGCGAGCTTGCCGAAGAGCAGTTCTTCCGCCAGCGGCTTCTTGATATATTCCTGTATCGTCCGGGCCAGCGGGCGCGCGCCCATCTTGTCGTCATAGCCCTTGTCGGCCAGCCATTCGGCGGCCTTGCGGGTCAGCTCGATGGCGACACCGCGGTCGAGCAGCTGCGCTTCGAGTTGCAGCACGAACTTCTCGACCACTTGCAGGATCACCTCTTTGCCAAGCGGCGCGAAGGACACGATAGCATCGAGCCGGTTGCGGAATTCCGGCGTGAAAGTGCGCTCGACAGCAGCGGTGTCTTCGCCTTCCCGACGATCACGACCGAACCCGATGGCGGACTTGGCCATTTCGGAGGCGCCCGCGTTCGACGTCATTATCAGGATCACGTTGCGAAAATCGGTGGTGCGACCATTGTGATCGGTCAGCTTGCCGTGGTCCATCACCTGCAACAGGATGTTGTAGACATCCGGGTGTGCCTTTTCCATTTCGTCGAGCAGGAGCACGCAATGCGGGTTCTGGTCGACGCCATCGGTGAGCATGCCGCCCTGATCGAAGCCGACATAGCCCGGAGGCGCGCCGATCAGGCGCGAAACCGCGTGTTTCTCCATGTATTCCGACATGTCGAAGCGGATAAGCTCGAGGCCGAGCGTATCGGCCAGCTGACGCGCCACCTCGGTCTTGCCGACGCCGGTGGGTCCGGTGAAGAGATAGTTGCCGATCGGTTTTTCCGGCTCGCGCAGCCCGGCACGGGCCAGTTTGATCGCCGAAGCGAGGTTCTCGATGGCTGCGTCCTGGCCGAACACCACGCGCTTGAGCGACTTTTCGAGATCCTTGAGCACGGCGCTGTCATCCTTGGAGACGGTTTTCGGCGGAATCCGGGCGATTTTCGCCACGATCTCCTCGATCTCCTTGACGCCGATGGACTTGCGCCGCTTTGCCTTGGCAACCAGATGCTGGGCTGCGCCGGCCTCGTCGATCACGTCGATCGCCTTGTCGGGCAGCTTGCGGTCGTTGATGTAGCGCGCCGAAAGTTCCACAGCGGTCTTGATCGCCTCGGCGGTGTATTTGACGCCGTGATGTTCCTCGAAATAGGGCTTGAGGCCCTTGAGGATTTTCACCGTGTCATCAACCGAAGGCTCGTTGACGTCGATCTTCTGGAACCGGCGCGACAGGGCGCGGTCCTTCTCGAAATGCTGGCGGAATTCCTTGTAGGTGGTCGAGCCCATGCAGCGCAGCTTGCCGCCCTGAAGCGCGGGCTTCAGCAGGTTGGAGGCATCCATCGCGCCGCCGGATGTGGCACCGGCGCCGATCACGGTGTGAATCTCGTCGATGAAGAGCACCGCGTCGGGATGGTCTTCGAGTTCGTTCACCACCGCCTTGAGCCGTTCCTCGAAGTCGCCGCGATAGCGGGTGCCGGCCAGGAGCGCGCCCATGTCGAGCGAAAAAATCGTGGTTTCCGAAAGCACTTCGGGGGTTTCGCCCTTGACGATCTTGTAAGCCAGCCCTTCGGCGATGGCGGTCTTGCCGACGCCGGGATCGCCGACCAGAAGCGGATTGTTCTTGCGGCGGCGGCACAGCACCTGGATGCAGCGTTCGACCTCGTGACTGCGCCCGATCAGCGGATCGACATCGCCGTTGCGGGCCTTGTCGTTGAGATCGACGCAGTATTTGCCAAGCGCGCTGTCCTTACCGTCGGATTCGGGCGGGATCTGGGCCTCTTCCTCGATATCGGCGCCCTGGACCGGGCGGGATTCGCCGAATGCCGGATCCTTGGCCACGCCATGGGCGATGAAATTCACCGCGTCATAGCGGGTCATGTCCTGTTCCTGAAGGAAATAGGCGGCGTTGGATTCGCGCTCGGCGAAGATCGCAACCAACACGTTGGCGCCGGTGACTTCGGTGCGCCCGGAGGATTGCACATGGATCGCGGCGCGCTGGATCACGCGCTGGAACGCAGCGGTGGGCACGGCTTCGGAGCCGTCGATCTCGGTGACGAGATTGCTCAGATCCTCTTCGATGAATTCCACCAGGGTCTGGCGCAATTCTTCGAGATCGACCGAACAGGCCTGCATCACGCGGATCGCATCGGGCTCATCAAGGAGGGCCAGCAGCAGATGCTCCAGCGTTGCGAATTCATGTCGGCGGGCATTGGCCAGCGCCAGCGCGCCGTGAATAGCCTGCTCAAGCGTTGTCGAGAATGAAGGCATGTTCCCCATGCTCCTTTCTGCTGTGCCGTCGGAAATGACTCTCCGTACGATCATGGCCTCATATAGTTAAAGTTTGGTCGATTGAGGCACGTCTTCAAGGTTTTTCTGGGAAATCGCGATCACATTTACGGAAAGTGAGACCGAAAAAGGATACAAATCGTGATTTCGCAGGGTTTTTCGAGGGTTGGAGGGAGAAAACACGTCAGGGACGCACGAACTTCCGGCGGGCGGCATCGACGGCGGGCCGGATGGCGCAGCCGGGGGCGTGATCGTTGAACAGCCCCATCGACTGCATGAAGGCAAAGATGGTGGTGGGGCCGACGAATTTCCAGCCCCGCCTTTTCAATTCTTTCGACAGGGCGTGCGAGGCGGGCGAGGTGGTGAGGGATTGCGGCGGGTCGATCTCGCCTGCGGGAGGCTCGAAAGACCAGATGAAACACGCCAGCGAGCCGAACTCGGCGACGATTTCCTGGGCGCGGCTCGCGTTGTTGATCACCGCTTCGATCTTGCCGCGATGGCGGACAATGCCCGCGTCTTGCAGGAGGCGTTCGACATCGGCTTCGCCGAAGCCGGCCACGGCATTGTAATCGAACCCGGCAAAGGCGGCGCGGAAATTCTCGCGCTTGTCGAGGATGGTGCGCCAGCTCAGACCCGATTGAAACGACTCGAGGCAGAGCTTTTCGAACAGCCGGACATCATCATCGACCGGGAAACCCCATTCGGTGTCGTGATAGGGGATGAACGGGTCATAGCCGACGCACCAGGTGCAGCGCGGCTGATTGTCGGGGCCGGGGGCGGTCTGGGTCATCGGGTGGCTCCTCGGGCTGGTCCGGATCGGTGCGCGGGGTCAGAAATTGTCCTTGGCCTTGCGTACGGCGGCGAAGACGGCGACCGGATCGGCGTTGGGCAGGTCGACCGATTGCTGCACCTCGGGCACATGGCTGCGCAAGAACGGGTTGGTTTCGAGTTCGAGTCGCAGGGTGGAGGGCACGGTGAACATGCCGGCGGCGCGCAGTTTGTCGGTATCCTTGGCGCGTGCTTGCAGGGCGGCGTTGCCCGGCTCGATGCTGAGCGCGAACCTGGCGTTGGCGGCGGTGTATTCGTGGCCCGAGCAGACCAGTGTTTCGGGGTCGAGCGCGGCGAGCTTTTGCAGGCTCTCATACATTCGCGGCGGTTTGCCTTCGAACAGCCGCCCACAGCCAAGCGCCATCAGGCTGTCGCCGGTGAACACCACCCCGCTTTCGGGGAAGTGATAGGCGATGTGGCCCATGGTGTGGCCCGAGACATCCAGCACCCGCACCCATTCAATGCCGACAGTGATGGTGTCGCCCTCTTTCACCTTCAGATCGAGCGGCGGCAGCCGGTGGGCATCGGCCTCGGCGCCGATCACCACCGCGTCGGGCCAGTCTTTCTGAAGCTCTTCAAGGCCTTCTATGTGGTCATGATGGTGATGGGTGAGCAGCACATGGGTCAGGGTCCAGCCGCGCTTTTTCAGCTCGGCAGCCACCGGCGCGGCTTCGGGCACGTCGATCACGGCGGTGTCGCCGGATTCGGAACAATGCATCAGGAAGCAGTAGTTGTCGGACAGGCAGGGCAGGGTGACGAGATCGAGGGTCATGGATTTTTCCCGGGTAGTGGTGTTTAAAGCGTGGCGGGTTTAAGTTGAGACACTTACTAAAACCCGAAACGCGCGAAACCAACTTATGTTGTGGGCGTTTCGAGATGAACTCGTGGTTCAAGTTATCTCGGAACGCTTTAGTCGCGCCTAGAGTGACCGATCGGGAGCCGGGCTGCAATGCACTTGGACGTGCAGGATCTTCGCAACTTCTATTACCGCAGCACGCTGGGGCGTGCGGCGCAGAAGGTGATCCGCGACAAGATGCTGGAGATGTGGCCCGAAGCGCATGGTCAGACCGTGGTCGGGTTCGGCTTTGCCGTGCCGCTGCTGAGGCCCTATCTGGGCGATGCGCGCAGGGTAATCGCGCTGATGCCGGGGCCGCAGGGGGTGATGCCCTGGCCTGCGGGTGAGCCCAATGTGAGCGTGCTGAGCGAAGAGACGATGTGGCCGATCGAGACCGGCCATGTCGACAAGCTGGTCCTGCTGCACGGGCTCGAGACCAGCGAAATGCCCGGCGCGGTTCTGGAGGAATGTCTGCGGGTGCTGGGGCCGGGGGGCAAGGCGCTGGTCATCGTGCCCAACCGCGCGGGTCTGTGGAGCCGCAGCGACGCGACGCCGTTCGGCTATGGCCGGCCCTATTCGCTGGGCCAGCTCGATGCCCAGCTCAAGAGCCACGGCTTTCTGACCGAGGAGCAGCACACGACGCTTTATCAGCCACCCAGTGCGCGGCGGTTCTGGCGCAAGACGGCGGGCTTCTGGGAGCGCACGGGGCGGGCCATACCTGTGATCGCGGCGGGCGGGGTTCTGATGGTGGAAGCCTCCAAACGGGTGCCTGCGCCCACCGGAGGATTGGGCGAGCGGGTGCGCAAGCCGATCTCGATCCTGTCGCCAAAGCCCAAGCCGACCCCGGCGTGAGGCAGCGCGGGCAGGCGAGCAGGGCTCTGTTGCCATCGGCGGGATGCCTGAAGCGGTTTGGCTGTCAGTCGGTTTCTTCGCCGGCGTTGTGCCCGCCGTATCCGGATGGAAAGGTGCAGCAATCCGTCAACGAGCACTTGCGACCCCGCAGAATTGCGATGCGCTTCGGGAAGCTGGCCACAATCCGGCCTGCCAGCCATCGCCCTTGCCCCGGTCGGGTAGTCTCCGGTCGGCATGGCGATGCGGGCTCAGAGGGACGCTCCTAGCGGTCGATCGCGATGGAGCCGGCGATCTTGCCGTGAATGGTGAGCTGAGGGCTGTCGTTGATCTGCCCGAAGGTGCGCGGCGTGCCGCTGTCGGGATCGGTGTAGTGGCCTTTGTTGCCCAGCCAGATCCAGGCGATGGCGCGGAACCGGACGCTGCCGAGGCGATTTTCGACCCATTGGCCGAGCAGCGAGGGCGTCAGCTGGGGCGTGCCCGGCGCAGTCTGGGCCAGCACGATCGAACAGTGCCTGTCGGCGCTGCCGGGTTCGGCACTGCCGGTTTCGGTAAGGCGGATGGCATAGATCGCGCCGCCGGTATCGTCTTTCAGCGTGATCGTGAGCTCGGAGGCTGGATTCGACAGATCGAAGAACCGTTCGGACGGCGGGCCATCGAGATGCCAGCTGTGGCGGTGGACGAAGGCCAGCTTGCGGGCGGCGCCCGGTTTGCCCGCAGCCATCGACCTGGTCGCGGGGTGGAGCCTTTCGCCGGTGAGCATGGCGCCGTCCTGGCCGAGCCGTGGCCTTATGAGCTGTCCGGCATCGCTGAGCGAGAGGACCGCAATCGCATCGGCTGGCAGCCGGGTGACACCGGGCAAACGGACGCGGAACCGCGCCCCGCTGGCCTTGTGGGTGAGGCCGACTTCCAGCGCTGGCTGCGCTCCGGGCCGCGCCGCGATGCGGCGAAACGACAAGGCATGATCCAGCCCGCCGTCCCGGTCCTCGGGAAGGGCAATCACGAGAACGTCTTCCAGCGGATCGAAACCGGGAATAACACACACGGTTTGTTCAGCGACGAGAAAATCTGTCATGCCATCAGGGCCACACTTGCAACGCATTTCCACTAATGCCCGAAGCCGGCTCCGCCGCCAAGAGAGCATTGCAATTTCACCGGGACGTGGCTGCGTCGGGGGCGGGGTGCCTGGCGGTTTCGCGGTGATAGCGTTAACGGCTGGCCGCGTGTCGCAGGGCGGGATTCGTCAAAAAGCGCCTCGGGACCGCAGTTTTTTGTCAAAACCGCGGGCACAAACGGTCGCACTTGGGCTAAAGCATTGAAAAACAAAGATCTCCATCTTGACCCCGATTCTTCATAGCAGGTTGCTAGGCCAGCGAGGCTCTGCTACATCCGTCTCGATTTTCGACGCTTTGTGAATGCAAGGCTGCCACACGCCCTCGGGCCGCCCCTTCCGGCACAAGCGCTAACGCGCTTTTGCGCCGCGAGGGGTTTGCGACCACCCGGGGCCAATAAAATCGAAAGGGTGGACGTGTCCGAACCAGCTTCGATCTCCTCCGGCATTGCTGCGCGCTATGCCACCGCCGTGTTTGACCTGGCCAAGCAAGACAAAGTCGTGAAGGCCCTCGAGGCCGATATCGCCGCACTTGACGCCGCCATGGCCGAAAGCGCGGATTTCAATGCATTGATCCATTCGCCGGTCTATTCGCGCACCGAACAGGCGACGGCCGTCGCCGCCATCGCCAAGAAGATGGGCCTGTCGGCGATGATGGCCAACACGCTGGGCCTGATGGCGTCGAAACGCCGTCTCTTCGTTTTGCCGCAACTGACCACCGCGCTGCGCGCCGCCGTAGCCGAGGACAAGGGCGAGGTGACCGCCGAGGTGGTGAGCGCCAAGGCGCTGACCAAGGCACAGAGCGACAAGCTCGCCAAATCGCTCAAGGCCAGCGTCGGCAAGGACGTGATTATCAAAGCGACCGTTGATGAGAGTCTCATCGGCGGTCTTGTTGTCAAAGTGGGTTCGAAGATGATCGACACGTCGATCCGCTCGCACCTCAACTCTCTCCAGAACGCAATGAAAGAGGTCGGATAAATGGGTATCCAAGCAGCAGAAATTTCTGCGATCCTGAAGGACCAGATCAAGAATTTCGGTCAGGACGCCGAAGTTGCCGAAGTGGGCCGCGTGCTCAGCGTCGGTGACGGTATTGCCCGTGTGCATGGCCTCGACAATTGTCAGGCTGGCGAGATGGTCGAATTCCCCGGCGGTATCCGCGGTATGGCGCTGAACCTTGAAGCCGACAACGTCGGCGTTGTGATCTTCGGCTCGGACCGGGACATCAAGGAAGGCGATACCGTCAAGCGCACCAAGTCCATCGTGGACGTGCCGATCGGTGATGAGCTGCTCGGCCGCGTTGTCGATGGTCTGGGCAACCCGATTGACGGCAAGGGCCCGATCAAGACGGCCAAGCGCGGCATTGCCGATGTGAAGGCGCCGGGCATCATCCCGCGTAAGTCGGTGCATGAGCCGATGGCGACCGGCCTCAAGGCTGTCGACTCGATGATCCCGATCGGGCGTGGCCAGCGCGAGCTGATCATTGGCGACCGTCAGACCGGCAAGACCGCCGTGGCGCTCGACACCATCCTGAACCAGAAGGTCTATAACGACCGCGCCGGCGACGATGAGAGCAAGAAGCTCTACTGCATCTACGTGGCCATCGGCCAGAAGCGTTCGACCGTGGCGCAGCTGGTCAAGAAGCTCGAAGAGAGCGGCGCCATCGAATATACCATCGTCATGGCCGCCACCGCATCCGAACCGGCGCCGCTGCAGTTTCTGGCGCCCTATTCGGCGACTGCCATGGCAGAGCATTTCCGCGACAATGGCCGCCATGCGCTGATCATCTATGATGACCTTTCCAAACAGGCCGTGTCGTATCGCCAGATGTCGCTGCTGCTGCGCCGCCCGCCGGGCCGCGAAGCCTATCCGGGCGATGTGTTCTATCTGCACTCGCGGCTGCTGGAACGTTCGGCGAAGCTCAATGAAGACAATGGCGCCGGCTCGCTGACGGCGTTGCCGATCATCGAAACCCAGGGCGGCGACGTGTCGGCCTTTATCCCGACCAACGTGATTTCGATCACCGACGGCCAGATCTTCCTGGAAACCGAGCTGTTCTACCAGGGCATCCGCCCGGCCGTGAACACCGGTCTGTCGGTGTCGCGCGTCGGTTCGTCGGCGCAGACCAAGGCGATGTCTTCGGTTGCCGGTCCGGTGAAACTTTCGCTGGCGCAGTATCGCGAGATGGCGGCCTTTGCCCAGTTCGGCTCGGACCTCGACGCATCAACCCAGCGGCTTCTGGCCCGGGGCGCACGCCTGACCGAGCTGATGAAACAGCCGCAATATTCGCCGCTGACCAACGCCGAGATCGTCTGTGTCATCTATGCCGGCACCAATGGCTATCTCGACAAGCTGCAAGTGCGCGAAGTGGGCCGGTTCGAAGCCGGGCTGCTGGCGCATCTGCGCGGCAAGCACCAGGATCTGCTGGACGACATCGCCCAGAACGACCGCAAGGTGAAGGACGAGCTGGAAGAAAAAGTCAGGGCAGCTCTGGACGAATTCGCCGCTGACTTCGCTTGAAGGGAGATAGGCAATGCCGAATCTCAAGGACCTGAAGACCAGGATCGAGTCGGTCAAATCGACCCGCAAGATCACCAAGGCCATGCAGATGGTGGCCGCGGCAAAACTGCGCCGGGCCCAGGACGCGGCCGAGGAAAGCCGCCCTTATACCGAGCGGTTTGCGGCGGTGCTGACGGCCGTGGCTTCGAGCGCTGCCGGGTCGGACGACGCGCCGCTGCTGCTGAAAGGCACCGGCGCCGACAAGACCCACTTGCTGGTCGTGATGACCGCCGAGCGCGGGCTCTGCGGCGGCTTCAACTCGTCGATCGTGAAACTGGCGAAAGCCAGGATCGAAGAATTGCAGGCCCGCGGCAAGACCGTGAAGATCCTCACGGTCGGCAAGAAGGGGCGCGAACAGCTGAAGCGGGATTACTCGCAGCTGTCTGTCGGCCATGTCGATCTGAGCAATGTGAAGCGGCTGGGCTATGCCAATGCCAAGGATATCGCCACCGATCTGCTGGCCCGCTTCGAGACCGGCGAATTCGATGTGGCGACGATCTTCTTCTCGCGCTTTGAATCGGTGATTTCGCAGGTTCCCACGGAGCAGCAGATCATCCCGACGCCGATCCCGGAAGAGACCGGCGCGGCCACGGTCTATGAGTATGAGCCCGATCAGGACGAGATCCTGGCCGAGCTGCTTCCCGGCGGTGTCGCCACCGCGATTTTCAGCGGTCTGCTGGAAAACGCGGCCAGCGAACAGGGCGCGCGGATGTCGGCAATGGACAACGCCACACGCAACGCGGGCGAGATGATCGACAAGTTGACCATCCAGTACAACCGTTCGCGTCAGGCCGTCATCACCAACGAGCTGATTGAGATTATTTCGGGCGCTGAGGCGCTCTAAAAGACAACCGGAGACGAAACATGGCAAATGCAAAAGGCAAGGTCACACAGGTGATTGGGGCCGTTGTGGACGTTCATTTCGACGATGAGCTTCCTGCGATTCTGAACGCGCTTGAAACCGACAATAATGGCAACCGTCTGGTGCTCGAAGTTGCCCAGCACCTCGGCGAGAACACCGTGCGGACCGTTGCGATGGACGCGACCGAAGGTCTGGTGCGCGGCGCGGAAGTGACCGACCTGGGCGAACCGATCTCGGTGCCTGTGGGCACCGCCACGCTGGGCCGGATCATGAACGTGATCGGCGAGCCGGTGGACGAAAAGGGCCCGGTCAAGTCCAAGACCCGGCGCGCCATCCACCAGGAAGCCCCGGCCTTTGCCGAACAAGCGACCGAGTCGGTGGTTCTGACCACCGGTATCAAGGTGATCGACCTGCTGGCGCCCTATGCCAAGGGCGGCAAGATCGGCCTGTTCGGCGGCGCCGGTGTGGGCAAGACGGTTCTGATCATGGAACTGATCAACAACATCGCCAAGGTGCACTC
>CBDUGF010000003.1:0-69161 GCA_965366835.1 uncultured Rhodobacterales bacterium | reverse complement strand
GTCCAGTCCGATCCGCTCGGCCTCGGAAAACCGCACCTCCGGCTGCCCGAAAAACGAAAACACCGCGATCACCCTTGCGCGCCCGCCTGCCACCTCGCTGACCCGGTGCGGCGTGTTCTTGCCCTTGAACACGTTCAGCGTGCCGGGCGCCAGGGTCAGCTTTCGCACTTTCGGGTCTTCTCCCTGTAACAGCCGCGCCACACCGTCGTAATTCGGCTCCGTCTCGGTTCTCAGATCGCTGCGATAGAGGAAGTCGCCGCCCGCTTCCGGCGCCTGCAACAGCAGCGTCGTGGTAAATTCCGAGCGGTCGAAATGCCAGTTCAGCGCCTGCCCCTCGCGATAGGACATCGCATTCAGCCCGGCCAGCGGATCCGCCATCGGGTAAAGCGCGTCACGCGCCATGGCCGCCGCCAGAAACCGCGCGAATTCCGGCCAGCGATAGAGCCGCCGGATCGCCGTGCCGTCCAGCTGATCTTCACACAGCGTGTCGTTGGAGGTGCGAAAGCGCAGTTGCGCCGGATGGTCCGGCGCCAGCCCGGGAATGTCCTTTAGGAAATAGATGTTATGCTCACGTTCATGGCGGAACGCCTCGTGCGCGAAAGTCGGGAGCAGCGCGGCGGCCTCCCGCTCGGCCGCCTCGCGCCGCATGAACCCTTCGAGGTTGAACATCCCCTGCGCCGCCAGTTCGGCCCGGCACCGCGCCACCAATACGCGCCATTCGGCACTGTCGGGGCGATCCAGCGGATAGCGGTCGAGATCGAGAATGCCGTGCATTTCTGCCTCCCTAGTAGATCACCAGCGCGGGTCTCTACCGCCGGCTCACGCAGAAGTGACAGGTTTGACCAGAGCGAAAACCATCATGCCCGGATTTGCATCTTCGGCAAGATCGGCCGGTCAGAATGCCGGATCGCGCCGGTTTTGACCGCGCAATGGCAGCGCCAAACCGCACCCGCCGGACGTTCCGTCGCTTGGCGATGGAAATCTGCGCGTACTATGCCTAGATTGATCGGGCAACAGCACCCATCGGAGGGGCGGCAATGAACAAGCATGTGACCGAGGTCGATACCGCAGACGCGCCGACACGCGCAGACGCCCAGATTGCGCTCGCCCGTCTGCGCCATTGGGCGGCCCAGGCCAGCCCCGAAGAGGTGGCCGATCTCGACCCGATCGTCGCGCGGCTGCTGCCCGGCGCCGCATTGTCGAACTATCCCGCCCTGGCGCGCGCCTATCCCGAAGACTTCGCGGTCGACGACGCCTACAAGGCGACCCTGCCGGATCTGCAGAACGGCCCCGAGAGCCTGATCAAGGGCTCGCGCCGGGTGATCCAGCATGTCGGGATCTCGAATTTCCGCCTGCCGATCCAGTATCACACCCGTGACGATGGCGATCTGACGCTGGAAACCTCGGTCACCGGCACGGTCAGCCTCGAGGCCGGCAAGAAAGGCATCAACATGAGCCGCATCATGCGCTCGTTCTATGCCCATGCCTGCAAGACCTTTTCCTTCGAGGTGATCGAAGCGGCGCTCGACGATTACAAGTCCGACCTTGAAAGCTTCGATGCCCGCATTCAGATGCGCTTCTCCTTCCCGGTGCTGATAGAATCGCTGCGCTCGGGGCTAAAGGGGTTCCAGTATTACGATATCGCGCTCGAACTGGTCGAACAGAACGGCGTGCGCTCCAAGATCATCCATCTCGATTATGTCTATTCCTCGACATGCCCGTGCTCGCTCGAGCTCAGCGAACACGCCCGCCAGCATCGCGGCCAGCTCGCCACGCCGCATTCGCAACGCTCGGTTGCGCGGCTCTCGGTCGAAGTGCTGTGCGGCGAAAAATGCCTGTGGTTCGAGGATCTGATCGATCTGGCGCGCCGGGCCGTCCCGACCGAGACCCAGGTGATGGTCAAGCGCGAGGATGAACAGGCGTTCGCCGAATTGAACGCGGCCAACCCGATCTTTGTCGAAGACGCGGCGCGGCTCTTTGCCCAGCAGCTCGAGGAAGACCCCCGGATCGGCGATTTCCGGGTGCTCGCCAGCCATCAGGAAAGCCTGCATTCGCATGATGCGGTCTCGATCCTGACCGAGGGCGAACTGTTCGAATCCGACAGCGTCGATCCCAAGCTGTTCACGACGCTGTTTCACGTCGGCTGAGCAAGGGCAGACCGGCACTTCGGGTCTGCCGTGTTGGCGCGATCAGCTCTCGACCAGCTGGTAGTGATGAATGCTGCGTGATTCAACCAGCTCCGCTTCAGCCGGATCTATATGCGGAGTCTCGTAATCCTCGCCAACGAACGCCTTGAGAGCGTCAAGACTTTCCCACACCATGACAAAGCTGAAATCTCTCGGACGTCCCGGCATCGGCGCGCCCGGCAATACGGTAACGATCCCCTCGGTACGCTGCATCAGCGGGATAGCTGTTTCGTGGAAAAACCGGCCGAACGCAGCTTCCTTGCCCGGCTTTGTGACAACCTGGAAAATTCGAATGATCATGCGATGAATCCCCGTTTTTTCGCCCGAAACGCGCCGGCAGGGGCGGCGCTCTGACGGGCACCTGCTCAATAGGATAGCACGAAACCGGGTGAAGCCTGAAAACCACGTCCAAGCTGTTGGCCTTGCAGCCAGCGGGACTCGGCCATGCAGAACTGTCGGTTGTCACCATGCAAGTTCCGCCCTAGCTCATGCAGCAGGGAGGAAGCCAAACCGAAATACCCTGGAAAGGTTTCTAAATGTCTGAATTTGCGTCACAAATCACGTTCCTCGACACCGTGCGCTCGGGCTTCCGCCGCGCCTTGGCGTCGATCTCGCGCAGCTTTGCCGCCTATGTCGAAGCCAAGTCGCGCCGCGCCGCCTACGTTGCTCTTGAAAGCCGCTCCGATGCCGAACTCGCCGCCATGGGCCTGCGCCGCGACCAGATCGCGAGATATGTTTTCCGCGACCTGATCCACGGCTGAGCCGCGCCGCACGCCGCGCATCTCTGCCCCAAGCCTTGCTCCGGGGCCGTCGTCGCGGGCGTCGATGGTCGGGTCGGGCAAAGCGGCTTGACTTCGCCCGCGGCTCAGCCCAACGCTTCGCCTCATGTTTGACCTGCGCCCTGTCGGATATGTGATCGGACTGGTGGTGGCCGCGCTCGGTCTGGCCATGATCTTGCCGCTCGCGGTCGATCTGGCCGAGGGGCAGGGGCATTGGCCCGCCTTCGCCGAATCCGCCGTGCTCACCATCCTCACCGGCGGGTTGATCGCGCTTTCCTGCCAGAACGGCATCCAGCAGGGCTTGACCATCCAGCAGACATTCTTGCTGACTTCGGGCGTCTGGCTGGCGCTGCCCTTCTTCGCCGCCCTGCCGTTCATCCTGGGAGCGACCGACGCGCGGTTTGTCGATGCGTTCTTCGAGGCGATGTCGGGCCTTACCACCACCGGTTCCACCGTGTTTTCCGGGCTCGATACCATGCCCAAGGGCATCCTCTTGTGGCGCGGCATCCTGCAATGGCTGGGCGGCATCGGCATCATCGTCGTGGCGATGGTGTTCCTGCCCGAACTGCGCGTCGGCGGCATGCAGATCTTTCGCTCCGAAGGGTTTGATACCTTCGGCAAGATCCTGCCCCGCGCAACCCAGATCTCGGGCCAGATCTCGGTGATCTACATCGGCATCACCATGGCCTGCATCCTCACCTATCTGTTTCTGGGCATGAATCCGTTTGATGCCACCGTGCACGCGCTCACCACCATCGCCACCGGCGGTTTCTCCAATTACGACGCCTCTTTCGGCGCCTTCGAGGGGCCGATCGAATATGCCGCCAGCCTGTTCATGATCCTCGCCGCCTTGCCCTTCGTGCGCTATGTCCAGCTGGTAAATGGCCATGCCACACCGCTGGTTCGCGATTCCCAGGTGCGCGGCTTCGTGCTGACCGTTCTCGTTCTCGTCGCCCTGGCCTGGGCGATCCTCGCGTTCCAGACCGGCGCAGCCTGGGAGGTCAGCTTTCGCAAGGCGCTGTTCAACATCACCTCGATCATCTCGGGCACCGGTTATGCCTCGGCCGATTACATGAAATGGGGCGCCTTCCTGGTCGCGCTGTTCTTTTTCATCGGCCTCATTGGCGGCTGCGCCGGCTCCACCGCCTGCTCGATCAAGATCTTCCGCTACCAGATCCTGTTCTCCTCGATCCGCAGCCAGCTCAGGCGCACCGCCTATCCCCATGGCGTCTTTCCGCCGCATTACGACGGCCGCCCGATCGCCTCCGACGTGCTCAATTCGGTGATGTCGTTCTTCGTGTTCTTTACCGTGACGCTCGGCCTCGTGGCGGTGGCGCTGTCGCTCACCGGGCTCGATTTCGTCACCTCCCTGTCCGGCGCCGGGGCGGCGCTGGCCAATATCGGCCCCGGTCTGGGCGACATCATCGGCCCCTCGGGCAATTATGGCTCGCTCAACGATACCGCCAAATGGATCCTCACCTTCGCGATGTTCATCGGTCGGCTCGAATTGCTGGTGGTTTTCGCCCTGTTCACCGTCCAGTTCTGGAGAGCCTGACCATGCCCGACCGTCCGCTCGGCGCGCAGATTTCCCACATGCTCAAGGATCGCGGCGTCGATGTGATCTTCGGCATCCCCGGTGTGCATAATATCGAGATGTATCGCGGCATCGAAGAGGCCGGAATCACCAATATCCTCGCGCGCCATGAACAGGGCGCGGGCTTCATGGCCGATGGCTATGCCCGCGCCTCGGGCCGCCCCGGTGTCGCCTATGTCATCACCGGCCCGGGCTTGTGCAATATCATGACGCCGATGGGCCAGGCCTATTCGGATTCGGTGCCGATGCTGGTGATTTCCTCGTGTCTTGACGAGACCGCCGCCAGCCGCGGCCAGCTGCACCAGATGCGCGATCAGCGGGGCGCGGCGGCGTGTGTCTGCGACTGGTCGGAAGAGGCCCGCAGTGCGCAGGCGGCATATCAGTTGATCGACCGGGCGCTGGGCGAATTTACCGGCGCCCGGCCTCGGCCCAAACACCTCTCGGTTCCGATCCGGGTGCTGGGCGCGCCGGCCGCGCCCGCGCCAGCCGCGATGCACCCGACCCGCCCCGCGGGCATCACTGCACCAGGCCTTGCCACGACACTGCGGGTTCTCAAGAACGCTCGGCGGCCGCTTTTCATCTTCGGCGGCGGTGCGGTCAAGGGCGCAGACTCGGCCCGGTTTCTTTGCCGACATCTCAACATCGCCAGTATCGTTACCTATGCCGGGCGCGGCATCATCGCCAGCGACGATCCGCTCTATCTGGGAGCGACCCTGCCGCGGCCGCAAAGCAAGGATCTGCTGGCGCGGGCCGACGCGGTGATCGCCGTGGGCACCGAACTGGGAGAGGTCGATCTCTGGCGTGCGCATCCCGGGCATGACGCGCCGATGGTGCGCGTCGATCTCGATCCGGCGGTTCTGACCGACGCGATGCACGCCGACTGGCATGTTCAGGCCGACGCGCCCGACTTTCTCGGTGCGCTGATCGAAGCCTGCGAAGCCGAGGCGCCGCAAGGTTCGGATTGGTCGCCGGAAGACATCGCCGCCTATCGCGCCAAGGCCCGCGCCGAGGTCGATGCAGAGCGCCCCGGCATCGTTCCGATCTGCGACGCGCTCAGCGCCTGCCTGCCCGATGATGCGATGATCTATTCCGACATGACCCAGTTCGCCTATGTCGCCAAGGAGGTCTGGGACATGCCCCGCCCCGGCCATTGGCATCATCCCACCGGGTTCGGCACCCTGGGCTATGCCCTGCCTGCGGCCATCGGCGGCGCGGTGGCGCGTCGCGGCCTGCCCACCCTCGCCATCGCCGGCGACTACGGCTTTCAATACACGCTTCAGGAACTGGGCACCGCGGTCGAGCTCGGCCTGCCGCTGCCGATCCTGCTCTGGGATAATGGCAAGCTCGGCGAAATCGAAGACTGCATGATCGCCAGTCAGATCGCGCCCAACGCCGTGGTCGCGCGCAATCCTGATTTCCTGAAGCTGGCCGAAGCCTACGGCGCCGGCGCGACAGAGCCCGCCACCCTGCAGGAGCTGCAACAGGCCACGCGCGCCGCCCTCAAGGCCGACCGCCCCACACTGATCCGCATGACCCCGGCGCTCACCGCGTAGGGTGTGTGCTTGCACGCACCGCGCACGCGCGTTACCCGTCGATCATGTAGGGCGTGCGATAGATATGATCGGTGGCCTTCTGCTGGATGAACTCCGGGCAGCGCGCGCCCTTTGGAATCGATGTCAGGAACCACACGATCTCTCCCGGGCGCCCGGCGCGGGAATACTGGCAGCCCGCCGGATGGGTCCACCACTGGCCCTGGTAGTTGGCCGGAGGCATCACCGTCGGCGCGCGCTGCGCCGATCTTGCCTCGATGACCTTCGATTGCAAAATTCCGGTCTGCGGCATTTTCAAGCCGCCCGCACCGGCCATGACCGGAAAAAGGGCTGTCGCCGTCAGCGCCATCGCGGCGCATGCTGTCTTGATCATGAATTCGTCTCCTGGCTCGCCCGCGTGCCCTGACCATGCCGGCCCGGCTTCCTCGGGATGCGTGGATGCGCATGTCGCCAAGACTGGCCTTCGATGCTTGCCAAAGCGTTAACCCGGGGGCGGATCGCGGCTGCGGAACGTCGCGGATTTTAGTGAACCCGAAAAGATCGTGCCGCCGGCAACACTGTCTAAAGCGTTTCAGGTTTCCATTGAAACACGCGGATCGAAATGCGCATTCTCGCGGCACGTGAGAGGCAGCGCATTTCGATTCCGCTTTAACCTGAAACGCTTTGGCGCGCGGTCGGGTAAGGATTTTGGAGCCACATCCATACGGCGGCGTATGTCATACGCGCGACAGCCGGGCGACAGCCGGGAATCACCCCCCGGTTTTTCGCCACTTCGTCGCGGTTAACCTCTTTGAACGATGCAGCAACGAAGGCTTTACCAGCAACTCACCAGCACGGTCATGCCCTGGGCCTGGCGGGTCAGGTCTTCCGGTGCCACGAGGCCGCCCGCGATCGGAGTCGAGACGCTGATCCCGGCACTGCTCAGCACCTTGCGAATGGTCTCGGAATCCATCGCGAAGCTGACATCCTCGGGCAGCTTTCGGGCGCCGTCCGGGTTCGGCAGAAGCATCCCCATCACCGCGCCGCCATCATCGAAGACCGGCCCACCCGCATCGCCGGGCAGCGCGTTCAGCGCCAGCCGCTTCATCGTTGTTTCGCCTTGCAGTCCCTTGATATCACTCAGTTTACCAAAGGTCAGCGTCGGCGCACCCAGCACACCCTCATAGGAAAACCCGGACACCGCGACATCCGATTGCAGCCGCGGCACACCGATCCTGAGCGCCGCGACGGAGGCTGGCGCCAGCATATCGGTGGCGCGCAAGACGGCAATGCCGCTGGCCGCGTCACGCAGCAGAACCTCTGCCTCGTGATCGTCGTCCAGAGTGATCTTGCTGCATTGTTCCACCGCCTGCGCCGTGGTCACGACCGTGCCACGCGAATCGACATAAAATCCCGAGCGCGACAGTTTGGGACGACGGATCTCGAGGCCCGAAACCAGGTCGATATCCTGCTCGTCACCGGTCCCGGCGGCCGGGTCCATCACCCCGTCCAAGCGTTTGAAACTGTTCTGCATTTCGCCCAGCAGGCGGGTCCGCCGCTCCTCGTCCCCGGCGGGCCAGACCAGGGTGAAGCCCTTGACCATGCCGCCCTCGAGCTGCGCCTCGGTATGGGAGACAAAATCGCCGCCCTCACCGATCAGCACAAAGGAATTCTGCTTGCGCTCGCGCGCTCCCGCCTCGGGTACCAACTCGAGCGTCTGCATGATGTCATAGAGCCCGTAGAGCGTGTTCTGATCGCCCTCCTGGCTGATCATGAGTACCCGCGCAGGGATGTCGCCGGTCGGTTCGAAATGCGCGAAAGGTGGGCTGTATCGCGAAAATTCCACAATGCCCAGAGGTACTTGCATTTCGATTCCGGCGGTGGTGTCTGTTACCGCCCGAAGGCCGAGCCCTTCGAGCACGGCGTTGTATTGCTGGCGCAGCGCAGCGCGCTGTTTGGTGGTCAGAATGCCGGTTGCCTCATAGCTATTGGCCTCCTGCCAGCTTGCCATCGAGCCGCGTGTACCGCGCCCGAAGGCGCCGTCGATGGCGCCCTGGTAATGCCCGGCCCATTGCAGCATCACCTGCAACGCCTCGCGTTCCTCGCGGCTCAACTCGGCCTCGCTCTGGCGCGCCTCGCGCGGCGTCTCATCCGCCGGCGCGATCTGTTGCTCTGTGGCTTCGGGGCTTGGCGTCTGCGCCGCCTGATCGGTATTTTCCACTGGCGGAACAGCCGCTTGCGGGAGGTTCAACAAGTTCGCCCCGACCGGCCAGAATTGTTGCCGGAAGGCGCTTGAATAGGCGATGAAACTGTCCTGCGGGATCTCGCTCTCGGCGCGATAGACGGTCAATACCCGCTGCGCATCCTCGCGTGTATACGGCCCCAGCACGATCCCGTACCAGCCGCCGCCCAAGGCAAAGCCGTTCACATCCGCCAACCGCCCGGCATAGGCGCGGATGCGGTTTTGTGTGGTTGTCAGGCTGGGATGCGCCTCGACCTGCACCCAGGCGATATCCTGTTGCGCATGCACCGATTTGAGATTGAAAATGAGGATCAGAAGAACCGTTGAAAAAAGTCGTATCATAGTCTTTGAAATGCCCTTGGCCTGTCGCGCTTGCTCGTTGAGTCTGCTCGGACTTTTATCAAATCTCCCGGGTCTTGCACCCAAATAATGCGTGAGCGCGCAATTGACCCTCCCGCGCCTCGCCAGTAAGCAGGGCGCGACTTCGCATCTGGCAAGGAAACAAGGGCACATCATGGCATCCGAGACGGCCAAACCCCGCAGCTTTCAGGAAATCATCCTGCGGCTGCAAAGCTACTGGGCCGAAAAGGGCTGTGCCATCATGCAGCCCTACGACATGGAAGTGGGCGCCGGCACGTTTCACCCCGCCACCACCCTGCGCAGCCTCGGAAGCCGCCCCTGGGCCGCCGCCTATGTCCAGCCATCGCGCCGCCCCACCGATGGCCGCTATGGCGAAAACCCCAACCGCCTGCAGCATTATTACCAATACCAGGTGCTGATCAAACCCAGCCCGCCCGATCTTCAGGCGCTCTATCTCGGCTCGCTCGAAGCCATCGGGATCGACATGGCGCTGCATGACATACGTTTCGTAGAGGATGACTGGGAATCACCCACCCTCGGCGCCTGGGGATTGGGCTGGGAAGTATGGTGCGATGGCATGGAGGTCTCCCAGTTTACCTATTTTCAACAGGTTGGCGGGCATGATTGTCATCCGGTTTCTGGAGAGTTGACCTACGGCCTGGAACGCCTCGCGATGTATGTGCTGGGCATCGATCATGTGATGGACATGCCATACAACGATCCGGATGCGCCGATCGCGCTCAGCTATGGTGATGTGTTTCGCCAGACAGAAGAGGAATATTCGCGCTGGAATTTCGACGTGGCCAACACGGATGTGCTCTTGAAGCAATTCGAAGAGGCTGAAGCCGAATGCCGCTCGATCCTCGATCAGGATCACACCGACCCGAAAACCGGCAAGCGCATTGTCATGGCCCATCCGGCCTATGATCAATGCATCAAGGCTTCACACATTTTTAACCTTCTGGACGCCCGCGGGGTGATCTCCGTGACCGAGCGCCAGGCCTATATCGGCCGTGTCCGAACGCTGGCCAAGGCCTGCGCCGACGCCTTCGTTCAGACCGAGGCCGGCGGGCTTGAGCGCGCGAGTGCCGAGGCATGAGCGGCAAGCTGGCAGGGAGTTTCATCTTGATCGTCGCAGCAATCGCCGGAGCGGCGATCTATTATCTGCAGGTCTATGCCTTCTATGAAGAGGTGAGCGCGCATGGCACCGATGATGTCATCCTTACCACCATGGCGGGCGGCGTGGCCGAGCCGATCCTCTACGAGGACTTCAAGGCGATCGATGCCGGTTCCTCGCCGATCCGCTATCGTGCCTGTTTCATCACCAGCCAGAGCCAGGCGATGATGTCGGAAACCTACGTGCCTTACGACGGCGCCGAGCCATTGGTTGGCCCCGGCTGGTTTGATTGTTTCGATGCCCTCGCCATTGGGCGCGCGCTGGAACAGGGAGAGGCGATGGCTTTCCTCGGACAAGCCAACGTCGACTATGGTATCGACCGCGTCGTCGCAATCTTTCCCGATGGCCGCGGCTATGCCTGGCATCAGATAAATCGCTGCGGTGAAAAGGTTTTCGATGGCCAGCCGGTGCCCGATGGCTGTACGCCGAAGCCCGAAACGCAGATGACGGGAAATGCCGGACCGGAAAGCGAATGACATGCCTGATCTTCTGATTGAACTGTTCTCCGAGGAAATTCCCGCCCGAATGCAGGTGCGCGCCGCCGCCGATCTGAAGCAGCGGATGACCGATGGCTTGGTCGAGGCCGGCCTCACCTACGGCGGCGCCCGGGCGTTTTCGACCCCACGACGGCTGGTACTGGCCATAGACGGGCTGCTGGCTGAAAGCCCCAACGTGCGCGAAGAGCGCAAGGGTCCGCGTAGCGATGCGCCGGAAAAGGCCATCGAGGGCTTTCTGCGCGGTGCGGGCCTTAGCCGTGATCAACTGGAAGAGCGCGAAACACCCAAGGGCCGCGTGTTCTTCGCAATTATCGAAAAGCCGGGCCGCAGGGCTGAGGAGATCGTCGCCGAGGTACTGGAGCAGACGATCCGCAATTTCCCCTGGCCCAAATCCATGCGCTGGGGAGCGGGCACGCTGCGCTGGGTGCGCCCGCTACATTCGATCCTGTCTATCCTGACGACAGAGGCGGGGGCCGAGATCGTCCCGCTCAACGTGGACGGAATCGCCGCAGGAAACATCACCCGCGGCCATCGCTTCATGGGCGGCGCACCCTTCGCCGTCGCCGGGTTTGACGATTACGCGGCGAAGCTCAAGCGCGATCACGTCATCCTCGACGCAGCCGAGCGCGCAGATCACATCTGGCAGGACGCCACCAACATCGCCTTCGCCGCCGGTCTGGAAGTGGTTGAGGACAAAGCGCTTCTGGCTGAGGTCGCCGGGCTGGTCGAATGGCCCGTGGTGCTGATGGGCGAGATCGGCGCCGTGTTTCTAGATCTGCCTTCCGAAGTTCTGCAAACATCGATGAAGGAGCATCAGAAATTCTTCTCGGTCAAGAACCCCAAGACCGGCCGGATCGAACGCTTCATCACCGTCGCCAACATCGAAACCGCCGATCAGGGCGCGACTATCCTGGCGGGCAATCAAAAGGTGCTGTCGGCGCGGCTGTCGGATGCGAAGTTCTTCTGGGAGAACGATCTGCGTGTGGCCCGTGCGGGCATGGACGCCTGGTTCGACAAGCTCGAGAATGTGACCTTCGAACGCCAGCTTGGCACCCAGGCGGCGCGCATTGTCCGCATCGCTCGCCTGGCGCGCGCCCTTGCCCCGATCACCGGCGCCGATCCGGACCTGACCGAGCAGGCTGCCATGCTGGCCAAGGCTGATCTCAGCTCGGAAATGGTCTACGAGTTTCCCGAATTGCAGGGGCTCATGGGGCGTTACTACGCTGAGGCCGCCGGGTTGCCTGACGAGGTCGCCAAGGCGGCGCAAGAGCATTATTCTCCGCTTGGCCCGTCCGACGATGTTCCCGCGGGCGCGGTGTCGCGCGCCGTTGCGTTGGCCGACAAACTCGACATGCTCACAGGGTTCTGGGCGATTGATGAAAAGCCCACCGGCTCGAAAGATCCCTTTGCCCTGCGCCGCGCCGCGCTGGGAGTGATCCGGATCATCCTGGCCGGTGAATTGCGGCTCAATCTCGACGGGCTGATCGACGCGCATCTGGTATTGCACAAGATCGGGCTCAACCGCGCCAAGGCGTCAACCGGCGAGATCGACACTCTGGAAGAGATCATTGAAGAAATCTCCGAGCATGGTGTTTTCGGTGCGGCCTTTCACGCCGTGCTCGACCGATTGAAAACCCGTGACGGTGCGCCCGACACTGGAGATGGCTCGTTCTTGCTCTCGGTGGGCGAGGTCTTGCCCGATCTCTCCGCAGATCTGCTCTCCTTCCTTCATGACCGCCTCAAGGTGCACCTGCGCGAGGAAGGCATCCGGCATGATGTAATCGACGCCTGCCTCGCCATGCCCGGCAACGATGACCTTACCCTTCTGGTCAAACGCGCCGAGGCGCTTGATGCCTTCCTCAAGACAGATGATGGCGACAACCTGTTGCAGGGTTACAAGCGCGTGGGCAACATCCTGTCGCAGGCCGAGGAAAAGGACGGTGTCGAATACAGCTTCGGCGCAGATGTGAAATTTGCCGAGACCGACGAGGAGAGGGCGCTCTTTGCCGCGCTCGACGCGGCCGAAGCCCAGATCGCCCCGGCGTTGCAGGTCGAGGACTACGCCGCTGCTATGGCAGCCATGGCCGCTCTTCGCGCACCTATTGATGCGTTTTTCGAAGCCGTTCAGGTCAATGCCGACAATGACTTGCTGCGCCGCAACCGACTCAACTTGCTGTCGCGCATTCGCGGCATCTGTTTGCGGGTGGCCGATCTCGACAAGATCCAGGGCTAAGCGTGCTGTGACCCCGCTTTGCGGCGGCGATCTTGCTGCACTTGCGCACCAATTCAATGCGCTCAGGGCTTGCCCCTTGTAAGAATGGAAAGCGCGCGTATGCTGCGCACATTCCGGAAGGCGCCGCAGTGCAGCAAGACCACGAAAATATAACCCTGATCACGCCCTCGGCGCCGATCACCGCCGCAACCCATGGCGGGCGGGCGAAATGTCTTCAGCGATTGGTGCGGCTCAATCTGCCGGTACCGGAAACGGTGGCGCTGTCATTTAAGGCGGTGCACCGGATCGCGGCCGGAACCATGCCTGACATGCAGGAATTGCTGCACCCGTTCGGAGAGACGCCGCTGGTCTGCGTGCGTCCGTCTTCAGAGGATCCCGATTGGGGCGGGCCTGGCGCGGTGCTGAATATCGGCATGAATGATGCCGCTTATGTCGAACTTGCTGACCGGTTGGGTCAGGAGCCTGCCGCGACGCTTTATATGCGCTTCGTTCAGGCCTATGCCATCCATGTCGCCCGGCTCGATCCGGATATGTTCGATGAATTGTCTGCCACCGGGAGAAAAGGCCTCACAGAGGTGCTGGCGCTCTATGAAGACGAAGCTGAAGAGGCCTTTCCGCAGGATCCCGCGGTTCAGCTCGCAGCCGTGTTGCGCTCGATGGCACGCGCCTGGGAGAGCACTACGGCGCGGCTTTTGCGCCAGGCCAAGGGGGCGCCCGCGGATGCCGGTCTGGGGTTGGTCGTGCAACGCATGGCGCTGGGCTTTGGGCAGGGCGAATGCGGCTCCGGTGTGGTCCAGCTGGTCAATTCGCAAACCGGGCTGGAACGCATGACTGGGCGCTATCTGAGCCAAAGTCAGGGCCGCGATGCCTTGAAGGGCGAGGCAGGGCTCTACCTCGAGCGCGATGCGCGCGGCCCGTCGCTCGAGGAATTGGCGCCAGAAGCGTTCGCCGATCTCATCGCCCATACCCGCCTGATGCGTGAACGCCTGCGCGAAGAAATGCAGGCTGAGTTCACCATCGAAGACGGCAAGGTCTGGCTGCTCGACGGTGTGCGGGTTCAGCGTTCGGCCCGGGCGGCGGTACGGATCGCTGTGCGGCTGGCCGAAGATGGCATCATCACGCGCGACGAGGCCTTGATGCGGATCGAACCGCGCGCGCTCAACGAGCTGTTGCACCGGCAGGTCGATTCAGCGGCCAAGCGAGACGTGCTGGCCAGCGGCATTGCCGCCAGCCCTGGCGCGGCACATGGCAAGATCGTCTTTTCAGCGGCCGAAGCCCAGGCCAGCGCCGCGCGCGGGGAAGCCTGCGTTCTGGTGCGGCGCGAAACTTCGCCCGAGGATATTCGCGGCATGCATGCGGCTGCTGCGGTGCTAACCGAACGCGGCGGGATGACCAGCCACGCGGCGGTGATCGGACGCGGCATGGGTTTGCCCTGTGTGGTGGGGGCCTCCGAGATGCGCTTCCAACTGGGCAAGAAGCTGCTGACGGCACCGGATGGACGGACGTTCCACGAAGGCGACGTGATAACCATCGACGGCACGCGGGGCCAGGTGCTGGCTGGTGAACCGCTCCTGCTCGAAGCCTCACACGACGATGCTTTCCAGACCCTGATGACCTGGGCCGACGAAGTGCGCGATATCAAGGTGCGCGCCAACGCCGACACACCGGCCGACGCCCAGACCGCGCGCAACTTTGCTGCCGAAGGCATCGGGCTCTGTCGCACCGAGCACATGTTCTTCGAACAGGACCGGCTCGTGGTCATGCGCGAGATGATCTTTGCCGATACTTCCGAGGATCGCCGCGCGGCGTTGGACCGTCTGCTGCCGATGCAGCGCGCCGATTTCATCGAGCTGTTCCGGATCATGAGCGGGCAGCCTGTCTGTATTCGTCTGCTCGACCCGCCGTTGCATGAGTTCCTGCCGCACGACCGGACTGGGCATCGCGAACTGGCCGAAGCCCTTGATCTGCCGCTCTCCAAGGTGACGCGTCGGGTCGAAGCGCTGGGTGAATACAACCCGATGTTGGGAATGCGCGGCGTGCGGCTGGGAGTGACCATGCCCGAGATTTACGACATGCAAGCGCGCGCGATTTTCGAGGCGACTGTCGAGGCCAATCGCGACGGCGCGCAGGTGGTTCCCGAGATCATGATCCCGCTGGTTTCGGCCAAGCGCGAGGTCGAGATCGTGAAAGCCCGGGTCGATGCTGTTGCCGCCGCCGTGCGCAATGAAACCGGGCGCAGCTTTACCTACCGACTGGGGGTCATGGTCGAAACTCCGCGTGCCGCGCTCAGAGCCGGCGAAATAGCACCGTACAGCGCCTTTCTCAGCTTCGGCACCAACGATCTGACCCAGATGACCTACGGCCTGTCGCGCGATGACGCGGGGCGGTTCATGTCGACCTATGTGCAGCAGGGGGTCTACCCGGAAGATCCGTTCCACACGCTCGATACCGACGGCGTGGGCGAGCTTCTGACAATCGCCGCCGAACGCGGGCGCGCGGCGCGTCCCGACCTGACACTGTCGATCTGCGGCGAACATGGCGGCAGCCCCGAATCAATCGCATTCTGCCGAAATGCCGGATTCGACTATGTCTCCTGCTCGCCGTTCCGGGTTCCGGTGGCGCGGCTGGCTGCGGCGCAGCTCGCAGTAGGCGACAAGATCAAGTAGTCTCGCTTTCCCCGACTCCAATATTCTGCGGTGACCCATAGGAGCTGCAAACTGCCCGGCCCGATCGCCCTGTGCGGCGAATCGCCCTGACTGGACGAATTGTGAAAATTCGATTAATACCGGCACCTTGACAGGTTCTTCTGATCCTGTGCGTGAAATATTCTGGGGGCGGAAATGCGTTTCATTCTGGCGATTTTGATCGGTGTTGGCTTGGCCATGCCTGGGCAAGCGGACACCTCGGTGCAACAACTCGTCAGCAAGGAAAAGCGTGCGCTCGGCATGATCCCTTCGGAACAACTCGATGCGCTCATGAAACGACCCAATTCGGCCGGGTCGGTCACCTACAGTCAAAACTGGGTAGCAGCACAGCCCGGTGCATCGGGCGGGGCGCAATGGCGTTGCCTGGCAGAGGCGCTCTATTTCGAAGCTCGTGGCGAAAGCGTAAAGGGACAGTTCGCCGTTGCCGAGGTCATCCTCAACCGGGTCGACAGCCAATACTTCCCGAATTCGATCTGCGGCGTGATCAAACAGGGAACGGGGCGGAAATATGCCTGCCAATTCACCTACACATGTGACGGCCACGGCGAAGTGATCAGCGAACCTGCGGCCTATGCCCGGGTCGGCAAGATTGCCAAATCCATGCTCGCCGGCGCGCCGCGCCCGTTGACCAATGGCGCAACCTACTACCACACCAAGGCGGTGCGCCCGAAATGGTCGCGCAAGTTCACCCGGACCGCCACCATCGGTGTGCACCATTTCTATCGGCGCCCGACCCGCCTGTCGCAGAACTGAAGCCGAGTTCCCTAGCGCAATCGGATCAGCGGTGCGGGCCCCAGCGGGATCGGTCCGAGCGCCATTGCTCCCTGCTTGAAATCGAGCGGCAGGTCCAGCGATTCACTGTTGCCGGAAAGCTGAGCCGCCAGGGACAGGGCCTGTTCGACATGGCCTAGCCAGCGTTCCGGGAGCCAACCCATCTGGCGTGCGATTACAATGATGTCGCGCCAGTTGCGCGCCTTGACGGTCAGCCGGCCGCTGGGCCGTCCGGCTTCGTCGATGTCGAGCGTCCCCGCAAGCGCCAACTCGAGTGCACCCCATTTCGCTTCGACCAGTTTCAGCCGGATACGAACGGGTTGCGGGCGGCTCTGTGTCAGCGCGCGCAAGTCCCACGGGCGGGTGAATTTCACCGACAGATCGGCGCGCAGCGTATCGAGTTGACGCGGCAGCGTCCCGCCCGTGCGCAGAGTGAAGCCGGCGGGCAGGGGCGGCATCACGCCATCGGCATTGAGCGCGAGGCGATAGTCCTGGGTGGCACCTTCGAGCCGGGAAGCGGCCAATTGTACACCCTCCAGGGTCGTGGTCGCGTTATCCGTGCTGATTGCCATCGCCTCGGCGACGAGGTTGGCCCGTTCCAGTGGCAAATCGGTTTGCGCCACCATCACCAGACTGGCCCGCATGTTTTCGCTGGCGACGTCATATTTTGCGTTCGGGGTCGAAAAACGCTGTGATTTCGGCCAGACGGCGATGATGTGATTGGGCTTGTAGGTGAGCGCGAAAATCTGGAAAAACGGCGCTTCCCAGGCCAGGCCGGTTTCCGGATCGGCTAGCACCGGCTTGTCGAAAGTGCTGTCGACGCGATTAGGGAACCCATCAATTTCGAGCGCGGCGTATTCGGCTTGCCAGCCTTCGGCGCGGCGCGCGTCGAACCATGCCTCGAATCCGGCCCGGGCGCCGCGTGCCGCCACATACCAATACCCCGACCAAAGCGCGGCGCAGACAAGGATGACCACAAGCAGACGTTTCATGAAAAGCCCTCTTTCAAGCCGACGCGCCTTGGTGTTTACAAGGCAATGTTCATCGGTGGAACTGTTTACCGGCGGAATGAGGGAAGGGCCAGCGGCATGAACATGTGGGTATTCGGGTATGGTTCGCTGATCTGGAACCCCGGGTTCGAGACCGAGGAACGCACCATCGCAAGGCTGCCCGGCTATGCGCGCACCTTCTGCATGCGCTCGATCCATCATCGCGGCACGACAGAGCAACCCGGCCTCGTGCTGGCGCTTGATGAATACGAGGGCCATGTCTGCGAGGGTGTCGCGCTGCGGGTTCCCGGCGGGCAGGAAGAGGCGGTGCTGGCCTATCTGCGCGAGCGAGAGTTGATCTCCTCGGCCTATCTCGAAAAGCGGCTTCAGGTGATCCTTGCGGATGGCCGCATCGAAGAGGCGCTGGCCTATGTCGTCGATCCCGACCATGTGCAGTATTGCGGCGGGCTCGATCTGGAGGAACAGGCGCGGATCATTGCAAGCGCTCATGGCGGTATGGGCCCCAACCATGAATACCTGATGAACACCCAGTCCCACCTGACCGAACTTGGCATCCACGACCCCGAGATCGATTGGCTGGCCCGGCGCGTGCGAGTGATGCTTTGAGCACAGGCTTAGGTCAGCGGCGCTCTGCAACCCTGAAAACTTGAACGCTTTTCCTTGGCTTGCCCGTTTGTTGCCCCTATCATCGGGCGCAAAGAAACAACGTGTCAGGAGCTGTGCCGCGATGGACCAGCCGGACCACGAGGCCGAGCCGCAGTTTTCCCACCCCATCCGCCAGATCGTCATGATGCTCATCGTTCTGGCGCTCTCGGGGGCAGGCGTCTTCGTTGCCCTGCCGCGGGTGCTGCCGGTGTTTCTGGCCAACCCCTATCTCAACGGCTTCATTGGCTTCGTGTTTGTCATCGGCATGTTCGCCTGTTTCTGGCAGGTCTTTCAGATGAGCCGTTCGGTGCGTTGGATCGAAGCCTTTGCCAGCGACCGGGCCGAGGCCGAAGGCGTGCGCGCGCCGCAGCTTCTGGCGCCTCTGGCGACGCTGCTCAGATCGCGCGGCGCGAGGATGCAGATTTCGTCGAGCTCCGCTCGCTCGATTCTCGAATCGGTGGCCACGCGGATCGACGAAGAGCGCGAGATCACCCGCTACCTCGTCAGCATGCTGATCTTCCTCGGGCTGCTGGGCACGTTTTATGGGCTGGCGACGACGATCCCGGCGCTGGTCGATACTATCCGGTCGCTTGCGCCGCGCGATGGCGAGGGCGGTGTCGAAGTATTCAGCCGTTTGATGACGGGTCTCGAGGCGCAGCTGGGCGGTATGGGCGTGGCCTTTGCCAGCTCGCTTCTCGGTCTTGCCGGGTCGCTGATCGTAGGGCTCTTGGAGCTGTTTGCCGGGCATGGGCAGAACCGGTTCTACCGCGAGCTGGAAGAGTGGCTGTCGTCGATCACCCGGCTGGGCTTTTCCACCGGCGAGGGCGATGGCGGCGAACATTCCATCATCGCCGGGGTGGTCGACAACATGGCCGAGCAGATGGAAGAGCTGCAACAGATGTTCACCCAATCCGATGTCAGCCGCGCCATGGTCGACGAAAAGCTGGGCCATCTGGCCGACGCGATTGAACGCATGACCTATCGGATGAGTGACCAGAACCCGGTGAATTCCGCATTGATGCGGGTGGCCGAGGGACAGGAAGCGATCCTGGAGGAGATACGGCGCACGAGGACCGGAGCCGGCGAAGCCGGGATCGACGCCGAGAGCCGGATGCGCCTGCGCTCGATCGACGTGCAGATGCTGCGCATTCTGGAGGAGATCAGCGCCGGGCGGCAGGAAACCATGGCCGAGCTGCGCACCGATATCAACGCACTGGTACGGGTGCTGAGCGAGCAGGCAAAGGCCCGGCCGCAGCGGACATTGAAGCTGCATCCGCGCGACCCCACCGACGATCCCTCAGCACGCGAGGAGGGCTGATCCATGGCTCTGTCGCGGCGCACCGGCCAACGTTTTCAGGCAGCGATCTGGCCCGGCTTTGTCGATGCGATGACCGGGCTGCTGCTGGTGCTGATGTTCGTGCTGACCATCTTCATGGTGGTGCAGTTCGTCCTGCGCGAGACCATCAGCGGACAGGAAAGCGAGCTCGATGCGCTCTCGGCCGAGGTCTCGGCGCTGGCCCAGGCGCTGGGGCTGGAACGGCGCCGCTCGGAGGGGCTGGAATCTCGGGTTGGCGAACTTTCGACCACCATCGAAACCGCGCGCGAACAGGCCGAACGGCAGGCCGCGCTGATCGCTTCGCTTACCGCTGCGCGCAACGCCCAGGATGCCGCCCTGGCCGAGGCCGAAGGCCGCATCGCCAGTTTCGAAGAGCAGGTGGCCGGGCTTCTGGCGGCGCAGAACGCGGATCGTGGCACGATTTCGGAGCTCGAAACCCGGCAGGCCGCGCTGCTCAGCGAGCAGGAGGCGCTGAACCTCGCCCTGGCGCAGGCGCGCAGCGAGGTCGATGCCGGCGCAGAGGCGGCGCGGCTGGCGGCGGCGAGGCGCGAGGCCCTGGAGGCGCTGGTTGCCGATCTCAAAAACGAGAAATCCGGACTTGAAGAACGGCTGAGCGACGAAGAGGCAGGGCGGCTGGTCGAAGCCGCCGCCGCCGAAGCGCTGCGCGAGAAGCTGAAGAATGCCGATGCCGAGCTGACCGCGATGACCCTGGTGCTGGAGGAGCGGCGCAAGGCGGCGGAAGACACGCTGAGCCTTCTGGCGGCGGCCGAGACTGCGCGCGAGGATCTCGACCTGCGCCTTGCCGCGGCGCTCCTGGAGAGTGAAAACGCGCAAAACGCCCTTGAGGCCCGGCTTGCAACGCTGGAGGCGGCCCTGGCCGAAGCCGAGACGACCGTGGCCGGGCTGGAAACCCAGCTGGCCGCAGCGGAGCAAGGCCAGATTTCCGAACAAGACCGGTTCGAGGCCCGTCTGGCGGCGGTGCAGGCGGCGCTCGATAAAGCATTGGATGAAAAGGCGGGGCTTGAGACCCGCAGCGCCACGCTGGAAGACAAGCTGGCCGCAGCCGAGGCCGCCCTGGCCGCCGAGAAGGCCGCAGCGGGCCAGCAGGCGGATCAGGGGGCGGTGGAACGCGCGGCGCTCCAAGCCCGGCTGGCCGCCGCTCTGGCCGATGTCGAGGCGGCGAATGCCGAAGCGGTGGATCGCGATGCGCTGCGCGACAGGCTGCGCGCGGCCCTGGCGGCCAAGCTGGCGGCGGAGCAGCAGGCCGAGCGGGCCATGACCGATGCCGAAACCCGCGCAGCGCTCTTGTCGGCGGCGAGGGACGAGCTGGAAGGCCAGAGGGACATCTCGACCGAAGCGCAGCGCCAGCAGGCCTTGCTCAATCAGCAGGTTGCCGCCCTGCGCAGCCAGCTTGGCAGCCTTCAGGCGCTGCTCGACGATTACAAGGCGCGCGACGCGGCGGCGCAGGTCAAGTTGCAGTCGCTTGGTTCGGATCTCAACGCGGCGCTGGCGCGCGCGGTTTCCGAAGAGCGTAAACGGCGCCAACTGGAAGAGGCCGAGGCGCAGCGATTGGCGGAGGAAAAGCGCAGGCTGGAAGCGGAGAAGAAGGATCTGGAGAAATATCGTTCGGAGTTCTTCGGGCGGTTGCGCGAGGTTCTGGGCAATCGGGAAGGCGTCAGGATCGTCGGCGACCGCTTTGTTTTTTCCTCGGAAGTTCTGTTCCCGCCGGGGCAGGCGGCACTCTCGGTGGCCGGCGAGGCGCAGATTGCCCGTGTGGCCGAGCTGTTGCAGGAGGTTGCGCGCGACATTCCCGAGGGGATCGACTGGGTGATCCAGGTCGATGGCCATACCGACGACACACCACTCTCGGGCTTTGGCGAGTTTGCCGACAATTGGGAGCTGAGCCAGGCGCGGGCGCTCTCGGTGGTGCGCTATCTGGTCGAGGCTCGGGGCATGCCGCCCGAACGGCTTTCGGCCAATGGCTTTGGCGAGTTTCAGCCCGTGGCGAGAGGCAACAGCGACGAGGCGCGCGCACAGAACCGGCGGATCGAGCTGAAACTGACCGAGCGCTAATGCAGAGTCTTCATGACCCGCGGATGCGCGGCGCTCACGCAAACACAATTGATCGAACAGGCCGCAGATTGCAGGGTGTGGCACGTCGGGAGTGATGAGGCGGAAAATGGCAGGCCTGAAGGTAACGGATTTCTATGGCGAAGTGACATGGCTGGGGCGCGTGCCGGACAGGGCGGCCTCGCTGACCGCCGAGCCGCTGGAGCGCGCCGAGCTTGATTGGGGCGGAATCGCTGGGGAAGCGCATGGCGGGATCACGCGACCTTCCTGTTCGCGCGTGGCCGCACTTTACGAGCGCGGAACGGAAATCCGCAACACCCGCCAGCTGAGCATCCTGTCGGACGAGGAACTGGCACAGATCGCGGCGGCGATGGCGCTGGAAGCCATGCTGGACCCGGTCTTGCTGGGTGCGTCGATGGTCCTTTCCGGTCTGCCGAACCTGACCCATCTGCCGCCTGGTTCTCGGCTGTTGGCGGCATCCGGTGCGGTCCTTGTGGTCGATATCGAAAACGGCCCCTGCCACTGGCCCGGCAAGGAGATCGAGGCGAGGCATCCCGGATTTGGCAAACGGTTCAGGACCGCGGCAAAAGACCTTCGAGGCATAACCGCCTGGGTCGAGCGGCCCGGAGAGATCGCGCTGGGCGACCGGTTGCGTCTGCATGTTCCCGATCAGCCCGCATGGGCGCATCTGGAGGCGGCGCGGGGGCTCTGAACGGGTGCTGGATAGAGTTGTGATTGATCCCTGCTTTACCGATCAGTCGCCCTGTCGCAAGCCGCCGCCGCAACAGAGACTGAATATGTCGGATTCACCACGCCGGGCACGGGGTCTGCGGCGCTATAGCGTAGGGGACTGATCAACTCCCGGCTACAGCAATAGGTGCGCATCCATGAGCTACAAATCCGATATCGAGATTGCCCGCGAAGCCAAGAAGCGACCGATCCAGGAGATTGGCGCCAAGCTGGGCATCGAAAGCGAACATCTGCTGCCATATGGCCATGACAAGGCCAAGATCAGCCAGGAGTTCATCAACAGCGTTCAGGGCAACAAGAACGGCAAGCTGATCCTGGTCACGGCGATCAACCCGACACCCGCGGGCGAAGGCAAGACCACCACGACCGTCGGCCTGGGCGACGGGCTGAACCGGATCGGCAAGAAGGCGGCAATCTGCATCCGCGAAGCCTCGCTGGGCCCGTGTTTCGGGATGAAGGGCGGGGCCGCGGGCGGCGGCTATGCCCAGGTGGTGCCGATGGAAGAGATGAACCTGCATTTCACCGGCGATTTTCACGCCATCACCTCGGCGCATAACCTGCTGAGCGCGATGATCGACAATCACATCTACTGGGGCAACGAACTGGAAATCGACGAGCGCCGCATCACCTGGCGCCGAGTGATGGACATGAACGACCGCGCGCTGCGCGATATCGTGGTCTCGCTCGGCGGTGTGTCCAACGGATTTGCCCGGCAGACCGGCTTTGACATCACCGTGGCCAGCGAAGTGATGGCAATCCTGTGCCTGGCGACCAGCTTGGAAGACCTGCAACGCCGCCTGGGCAACGTCATCGTGGCCTATACCCGCGAACGCAAGGCGATCTATTGCCGCGATATCGGCGCTGATGGCGCGATGACCGTGCTGTTGAAGGATGCGATGCAGCCCAACCTGGTGCAGACCCTGGAAAACAACCCTGCCTTCGTGCATGGCGGCCCGTTTGCCAACATCGCCCATGGCTGCAACTCGGTGATCGCCACAACCACTGCTCTCAAGACCGCTGATTACGTTGTGACCGAGGCCGGGTTCGGCGCCGATCTCGGGGCCGAGAAATTCATGAACATCAAGTGCCGCAAGGCCGGGCTGGCGCCCGATTGCGTGGTGCTGGTGGCCACCGTTCGGGCGATGAAGATGAACGGCGGCGTCGCCAAGGCCGATCTGGGCGGTGAAAACGTGAAGGCGGTTCAGGATGGCTGCCCCAATCTCGGGCGCCATATCGGCAACCTCAAGGCCTTCGGAGTCCCTGTTGTGGTGGCGATCAACCATTTCGTCAGCGACACCGACGCGGAAGTGCAGGCGGTGAAAGACTACGTAAAGGCTCAGGGTTCGGAAGCGATCCTCTGCCGCCATTGGGAATTGGGCAGCGAAGGCACCGAAGCACTGGCCAAGCGGGTGGCCGAAATCGCCGACGCGGGCGTGTCGCAATTCTCACCGCTCTACCCCGACGAGATGAGCCTGTTCGAGAAGATCGAGACCATCGCCAAGCGTATCTACCGCGCCGACGAGGTTCTGGCCGACAAGAAGATCCGCGACCAACTGCGCCAATGGGAGGAAGACGGGTTTGGCCATCTGCCGGTCTGCATGGCGAAAACCCAGTACAGTTTCTCGACCGATCCCAACCTGCGCGGCGCCCCGACGGGGCATAGCGTGCCGGTGCGTGAAGTGCGGCTCAGCGCCGGAGCCGGGTTTGTCGTGGTGATCTGCGGCGAGATCATGACCATGCCGGGCCTGCCGCGCAAACCGGCGGCGCTTGAAATCGGGCTGAACGAGATGGGCAATATCGAAGGCTTGTTCTGATCGGTGAGGTGGGTTGACACCCACCTCGCGGACGGCTTTCAGGATGCCTGCAACCCAGCGATCGGGAAAGGAAACGAAATGACGGCTCAGATCATCGACGGCAAGGCTTTTGCAGCCAAAGTGCGCGAGAAAGTGACGGGCCATGTCGGGCGGTTGAAACAGGAGCACTCGATCACGCCGGGGCTGGCGGTCGTGCTGGTAGGGGAAGATCCGGCAAGCCAGGTCTATGTCCGCTCCAAAGGCAAGATGACTGTCGAGGTCGGAATGAACTCCTTTGAGCACAAGCTTGAAGCCGACACATCCGAACAGGCCCTGCTGGCGCTGATCGACAAGCTCAACCACGATCCTGCGGTACATGGCATCCTTGTGCAGCTGCCGCTTCCGGGGCATCTCAACGAAGACCTCGTGATCAATTCCGTGGCCCCGGAAAAGGATGTCGATGGCTTTCACATTTCCAATGTCGGCCTGCTCGGGACCGGGCAGAAATCCATGGTGCCCTGCACGCCGCTGGGCTGCCTGATGATGCTGCGTGAGCACCACGGCAGCCTGAGCGGAATGAACGCCGTTGTGATCGGCCGCTCGAACATCGTCGGCAAGCCGATGGCGCAATTGCTGCTCGGTGACAGCTGCACCGTCACGATTGCCCATTCGCGCACACGTGATCTGCCCGAGGTGGTGCGCCGCGCCGATATTGTCGTGGCTGCGGTGGGCCGCCCGGAGATGGTGCCAGGGGGCTGGATCAAGCCGGGCGCCACGGTGATCGACGTCGGCATCAACCGTATCGATGCACCGGAGAAGGGCGAGGGCAAGACCCGGCTTGTGGGCGATTGTGACTTTGACAGCTGCGCCGAAGTGGCTGGAGCGATCACGCCGGTGCCCGGCGGTGTCGGACCTATGACCATCGCCTGTCTGCTGGCCAACACCGTGACCGCCTGTTGCCGCGTCAACGGGCTCGATGAGCCGGAGGGGCTGACGGTCTGACGGTCATATCCAGCGCCAACGTGCCTGATCGCCTTGCGTGTCAGCAAAGCAAAGGTTAATCAATCAGGGCTTGTGAACCGATGGTGCTGTCCTTTGCCCGATCAGAAGACCGACCCTTTAGCTGGTTATTTTCGCGAGATATTCTCACCGGTGGCGCTGATCGTGTGGATTGTCGCATCGGTTGCCGTCGCCATCGCCGGGCCGTTCGGCACGTTTGATCAGTTTAGTCTGGGAACAAGGCTGCTTTACTGGTTCGTCGTGGTCGCGGTCTCGGTCGTCCTGGGCCGCGCGGTACGGCTGACGATTGAAAACCTTTTTGCACAATACCCTTCATGGCTGATGGAAATGGCATCCTTGACGGTGATGGTGCCGTTGCTGTCGATCATCATCTGGCTGATATCGCATGGCCTGCCGAGGGATATGCAAACCGATGTGCCGTCTATCTGGCGCATGGCGATGTTCGTCTTTTTCGTTGCTGCGCCTGTGGCAGTGTTCCGGCGTTGGTGGGGCAGAGCTAAAGCCGATAGCTTGTCCGATTCCGGCGAGCAGCCGCGTCTGCTCGATCGCTTGCCTGAAGACCTGCGCGGCGAGTTGCTGAGGCTGACCGGCAAGGGGCATCTTGTCGAGGTCGTCACCCGGGCCGGGGCCGGGACCGTGCGCATTCGCTTGGCCGATGCAGTTGCCGAAATCGAGCCGATCCCGGGATATTATGTGCATCGTTCTCATTGGGTGTCGCGTGCGGCGATCGCCGATGTCGAGCGCGAACAGGGGCGGGTTTATCTCAAATTGCTGAACGGTGATCGCATACCGGTCAGCCGCAAGTATCGCCCCGATCTGGAAGCCGCTGGGATCGTGTGACGCGGCGCGCGCGCCCGCTCAGCGCGGCATCGGGATGGGGGCGGGGAAGGGGCCTGTCAGCACCGCCAGCGCCTCCTCGCGCATCAGCCTGGCGAGCACCTCTTCATGGGCGTGCAGCCCGCCCGTATAGGTGCCGAACGCCGGCAGGATGACGCGGTCGCCATCGATCAGGAAACAGGGCCGCGTGATGCTGCGCCCTTTCGCTGTCAGCCGCGCCTTGGGATGGTAATGCCCGGACACCTCGCCCGATTGCGCGACCTGGGCAATGTGGCGAAAGATCAACGGGTGCAGCGGCAATTCGGCCAGATGAGTGCCGCCAAGATCGAGCGGCCCGGGATCGTGATTGCCTTCGATCCAGACCCAGCGGCGCCCGGCCTGAAGCCGCGCAATCCACAGTTTTTCCTGCTCCGGGAGCGCATCGACCGCCTCGCGGTCATCAAAGGTATCGCCGACGCAGACCACTGTTTCCGCCCGAGTCGCCGCCAATTCGGCATCGAGCCGCGACAGCGTATCTTGAGTCTCGTAAGGAGGCAGCGCAGAACCGCCGCGCCGGGCCATGCGCTCGGCCTTGCCGAGATGCAGATCGGAGACGCAGAGCAGCTTGCGTGCGGGCCAGAAGAGCGCGCCCGATCCGCGCGCTTCGAGATCGGCGCCAGCAAGGGTAAACCGGTATCCTTTCATGCCTTGGGTTTGCGGGGTATGGCGTTGTATTGCAAGCGGTAATCCGGATAAGGGGCGGTTGCATGGGCCGCATGGGATTCGCGCCGGCAAGCTTCACGCCAGCCCGGCGGCCTGCATCAGGCGATCGGTTTCCTGTTGAATCAGGCGCTCTTCCGCAGCGCCGTTTACCGGCACCTTTCCGACTTCGAGAAATAGCGGTGCTGCCAGCGGTGTGACACGGTCGAGCCGCAGGGTGTCGATCCAGCCCTGCACGCGGGTGGCGAGTTCCTCGATGCGGGCGAAATCGACCAGCCCGCGCATCGCCTCGATCCGGGTGATCTCCATCAACACATGCTCGGGGTCGTATTTCATCAGCGTGTCATAGAGGATATCGGACGAAAACGTCGCCTGCCGTCCGGTCTTGCGCTGGCCCGGCAGGTTGCGTTCGATCAGCCCGGCGATGGTGGCGACGCCGCGAAAGGTGCGCTTCATCACGGCGTTACCTGCGAGCCACGTGTCCAATCCGTCGCGCAGCGCTTGCAGATCGAAAAGCGGCGCAGCATCCAGCACCGGGTCGAGCCCCCAGATCAGCGTGGCATAGTCGGTTGATACAAACCCCAGCGGTGCGAGGCCCAGTTCCTCCATCCGCTTGGTGAGCAGAAGGCCCAGTGTTTGCTGGGCATTGCGGCCGGCGAAGCCATAGGCGCAGATGTGTTCGCGCCCGTCATGCGGGAAGCTTTCGACCAGCAGCCTGTCAGGCCCGGGCAGGCGCGACACCCGGCGTTGCAGGTGCAGCCAGTCGCGCGTGTGATCGGGCAGATCAGGCCAGTCGGGCTGGGCGAACATGCGCAGGATGCGCTGGGAAAGCTGGGTCGAGGTGGAGAACTTGGTGCCGGAAAAGACCGCAACCTTGGGCTTGCGTCCAGGATCGCGCGAGACCTCGACGGTCATTTCCCTAAGTTCTTCATATCGAACGATTTTACCGCCAATCAGGAAGGTATCTCCCTGGGTCAGCGAGGCGGCGAAAGCTTCTTCGACCTCGCCCAGGGCGGGGCCGCGCCCGCGCATCCGCACCTTCAACAGATCGGCATCCTGAATGGTGCCGATGTTCATGCGGATACGCGCCGCTGCGCGCGGATCACGCAATTGCCAATGGCCATCACGCGCGATCAGACGCTGCCAGCGGTCATAGGCGCGAAAGGCATAGCCGCCGGTGGCGACGAAATCGAGACAGGCGTCGAAATCGGTGCGTGTCAGGGTGGCATAAGGACCGGCTGTGAGGATTTCAGAAAAGAGTTGATCGGCGGTAAACGGACCGTTGCAGGCGGCGATCAGGATGTGCTGGCACAACACATCGAGCGGGCCGGGGCCGCGCGGATCGCCATCGAGATCGTTTTCGCGTGCCGCTTCGAGCGCGGCGCGGCATTCGACCACCTCGAACCGGTTGGCCGGCACCAGCAGCGCCTTGGACGGCGCATTGTAGCGATGATTGGCGCGCCCGATCCGCTGCACCAGGCGCTTGACGTTCTTGGGCGCGCCGACCTGGATCACCAGATCGACATCGCCCCAATCGAGCCCGAGATCGAGGCTGCCGGTGCAGACGATGGCGCTGAGCTCGCCGCGCACCATGGCCGCCTCGACCCGCTCGCGCTGGGCCCGGTCGAGCGAGCCGTGATGGATCCCGATCGGCAAGCCTTCATCATTGGCAAGCCACAGATTATGAAAGAAAATTTCCGCCTGGGCGCGGGTGTTGTGAAAGATCAGCGTGGTCTTGTGGGCCTTCACTTGCTCTAATACGGCGGGGATGGCATAAGCCGCGCCACCGCCGGACCAGGGCGGGGCTTCGGCGGTTTCGAGCATCGCAATCTGAGGCGGCGGGCCGGGATCGGCCAGAAGGACCGGGCAGGGATCGGGATGGCGCGCGAGGAATGTGGCAATCGCGCCGGGATCATCGACCGTGGCCGACAGGCCGACACGGCGCAGGCCCGGCGCCAGGGCTTGCAGCCGCGACAGCGCCAGCATCAGTTGATCGCCGCGCTTGCTTTCGCTGAGGGCGTGGATCTCATCGACGATAACCCGTTGCAATCCCTTGAAAATATGCGGCGCATCCGGGTAGGAGATCAGCAGCGCAAGGCTCTCGGGCGTGGTCAGCAGGATATGCGGCGGGTCGGCGCGCTGGGCCTTCTTGCGTGTCGTCGTGGTATCGCCGGTGCGATCGTCGATGCGGACGGCCAAGCCCATCTCATCGACCGGCGCACGCAGGTTGCGCTTGATGTCGGCGGCGAGCGCCTTCAAGGGGGAAATATAGAGTGTATGCAAGCCCTTATGGGTGCCGTCGGCGAGCTCGGCGAGGGTTGGCATGAAGCCTGCCAGGGTCTTGCCGCCGCCGGTAGGGGCGATCAGCAGAAGCGCCGGATCGGCGGCGCGGGCCAGCATGTCGAGCTGATGCGGATGCGGCGACCAGCCGCGGGCGGCAAACCATTTGGCGAGGGGGGCGGGCAGGGGCTGCATGGCCCCCTGTTTAGAGAAGCTTACCCCATCGTGCGAGAGGGTTAATGGCGCTGGCGACAGGCGAATCGGGGGGGTGACTCGCGTATGACTCCCGGCTGTCGCCCGGCTGCCGACGAAACCAGTATTCGGGGTGCGAAAAAGCGTTAGCGCGGCGTGCGGTGGGGCAAGAGGTTAAGCCGGGATTACTGCCGGGTGGAGCAATGCAAGATCCGCATGCCAGGGTTTCGCAACGCACGCGACGGGAGGCGGCGCCCGATACGTTGAAATCCCAGCAACCAGACAAGAAAGGTGAGTTGAAATGAGTGCCATCAGGAAATGGGCGACGCCAATCACGATCGGGGCGTTTCTGGTATCAGGTGTGACCGGGGTGCTGATGTTTTTCCATCTTGAGAGTGATCTCAACAAGGCGGCGCATGAGTGGCTCAGCTGGGCGCTTGTCGGCGGAGTCGCCTTGCACCTGGCCGTGAACTACCGGGCCTTCACGATCTATTTCAAGCGCAGGCAGGCTGTGGCGGTCATGGCGGCGTTTGCCATGGTCCTCGGGCTGTCCTTCCTGCCGATTGCCGGCGCGAGCGGGGGTAGCCCGGTGAGCGCAGTCATGGGCGGGCTCGGCCGCGCGCCTGTGGAGCAGGTGATCGCGCTGACCGGCGAGAGCGCGGAGGCGGGGCTTGCGCGGCTGAGCGCGGCGGGGTTCGAGGCCAGGCAGGGCCAGACGATTGCCGATCTGGCCGGTGGAGACCGGTCGCGGCAGGGGGCCATTCTGAGCACGATCTTCGGCAGCTGAGCGCAGGGACCAGCCCGTCGCGGTGAGGCAGTCTGCGACGGGCCATTGCGTGTGTTCCTGCGCCCGGCCCGTGGGGCGGCGGGTCGCAAGATATTGCCCCACAGCAAGCCAAAGATCGCCACCGGATTTCAACTCGTGGCTTATTGCAGATCAACGCGGAGTTGGCACCGATGCGGTACAATCAGGTGCTGGGCGGGAAGATGACGACCCGGCAGATTGAGAGGCCGAAAGGCGCTTTTGAAAACGACAAAGTGAAAAGGAAGTGACCATGTTTGCAAATCAAAAGGTATTAGCGTTGAGCGTTTCCGTTGTTTTGGCCCCGTGTATGGCGGCCGCCTAGGATTGGGACGGTTTATATGGCGGCGTGACGCTCGGCTACACCAGCCACAGCGCAACGCATACATTTGACAACGGTGCGCCATCCGGAAAATCGAACCCGAAAGGTGGCCTCTATGGCGGCTTTTTCGGCTACGCGGTCCAGAACGGCAACACCGTCTATGGCGGCGAGCTGGACTTTGAAGGAAGCAATGCCTCGGGTGACTACATCAATGCCACGGGGTCAACCTCGGGCGGTCGGGCCGAATTGAACTGGCAGGGCTCGATCCGGGCGGTTGTCGGCATGACCGGTGCGATCGGCGGAAACCCGGCGCTCTACTATATGACGGCTGGGTATGCCCGTGGGGATTTTGACTTCTACGGGGGGCCGTCGGCCAGCTACCTTACCAACACCTACAGCGAACAGATGAATGGTTGGACCGCTGGTTTTGGTGTCGATACGCGCCTGGGTGGCAACATGACCCTGAGGACGGAGTATCGCTATACCGACTATGGTACCGCCAGTGGGATGCTCAATCCGGGCTTCCCGGGGGTCACGATGCCGGTTGATGTCAGGCAGCACGCAATTCGCGTTGGGGTTCGTATGGACTTCTGACCTTTGGCCAGAAAAACCGAGCGGCGCAGCCTTTGAAAAGGCTGCGCCGTTTCTATGTCCGCGCCTGTCGGACCGGCCTTGAGGGCAAGGCGCGTGCGGCTCCTACTTCACGATCTTCTCGTTCTTGACGAACATGTTGGCCCAGGCCCGGTCGATCAGATCGGGGCTCATCTTGTAGGGCAAGCCTTCGAAATCGCAGACCGCGATCATCTGGTCGATCAGGAAGATCGGCTGATAGTTGGCGTAGACATTCTTGATCGTCGGATATTTCACCTTGAGGAGGTGGACCAGAGCCGACTCGTCGAGCTCCATGCCGCGCTTGCGCGCCACCATGGCGAAGATCTTGAGGAAGTCTTCCTGGTTGGGGCCGTCGATCTTGATCTTGAAGAAGATCCGGCGCAGCGCGGCCTGGTCGAAGATCTCGTTGGGGTGGAAGTTGGTCGAGAAGATCACCAGCGTGTCGAACGGAACTTCGAATTTCTCGCCCGATTGCAGCGCCAGGATATCCTTGTTTTCCTCGAGCGGCACGATCCAGCGGTTGACCAGCGCCTGCGGCGGCTCCTGCTGGCGGCCAAGGTCGTCGACGATGAAGATGCCGCCGGTGGACTTCAGTTGCAAAGGCGCCTGATAGGTGCGCGCGGTTGGGTTGTAGACCAGATCGAGCATGTCGAGTGTGAGCTCGCCGCCGGTGATCACGGTGGGCCGGTCGCAGCGGACATAGCGGGTGTCGAAGGTGGTGCGGCGGCGCAGGGAATTGGGATCGTCCTCCTCCTGTTCGGCGGCGGAATGCACGATCGGGTCATACACGGTGATCACCTGGCCGGAATATTCGATCGCGCGCGGGACATAGATCTTGTCGCCCATGGCGTCGCGGATGCCGTTGGAAATCGAGCTCTTGCCGTTGCCCGGGGGGCCATACATCAGGATCGAACGACCGGCGCCGACGGCCGGGCCGAGATGGTCGAGCAGCGCGTCGGGCAGCACCAGGTGGCCCATCGCGCCGGTGAGCTGTTCGCGAGTGATCTGGATGTTGCGGATCGACTGGCGCTTGATCTGTTCGCGATAGACCGCGAGCGGCACCGGCATGGCGCCGAAATATTCCGATTGCGCCAGCGCGTCGAGGGCGCGGGCCTTGCCCGCGTCGGTGAGCTGATAGCCCATCTCTCCGCCGGCATTGGCGTTGAGCGTGCCGGTGGCCTCGAACAGCCGATGTTCGCGGGCCAGATCGACCAGTTCCTGGGTCACCTGCCGGGGCAGGCAGACCGCTTTGGCCATTTCGGTGACTTCGCTGATGTTCTTGCGAAAGACGGTCTTGAGAAGGATATCGCGCATCATGACGGCGGGAAGTCTCATCTCGTCGATCGTGCGCGGCGGCGGCGGGGCCATAACGGCAGTGGGCTGCATGTTCATTGCAATACGCCTGTCTCTAACTCGGGGTTGCGACGCGATCGGCTGCGCCTGACTGCTCGAATGCGCTTTTCGCGCCTATTGCCGGGAGTTTATCGCGATTGCGGGCCACTCCCAAACAAAATCCGTTCGATAGACAGAATGGCCCCATAAAGTGCAGAAAAAATGAAACGGTCAGCATCAACGCGGGCATATCCGGGGAAAGTTTGCGGCGAGATTGTGACGGGCGGCCGGGATTTGCGGGGTCAGGCCCTGGGTTCGGGGCTCTGGGCGTCAGGATCCGAAAAAGATCCCGAGCCCGATATAGGCGGCGAGCGTGCCGCCCAGGGCCAGCCCCATCGGGAAATCCCAGCCCCGGCTCCAGCTTTCCCAGCCCGGCGCCAGCCGGCGCAGGGCGCTGTGGCGGGCCAGACGGTGGGTCACGTAGGCGGCCAGCAGGTTGGCGGCAAAGAGTGGCAGGATCAGGCGCAGATCGCCGCTGGCGATGAAGGGCGCGGCGGCGGCGGCGAACTTGGCATCTCCCGCGCCGATCATGCCGGCGGCGTTCATGAAGATGCCGATCAGCAGGATGATGACGAGGTGAAAGAGCCGCCAGGCATATTCGGGCAGCGGCATCAGAAAAAGGCCGAGCACCAGGAAGACCGTGGCCAGCGCCACGACCGCCTTGTTGGGAATGCGCATGGTCGCCATGTCGGACCAAGCCACCCAAGCACAGATCGGCCCTACGAAAGGCGCGAACCAGATCGCCGAAAGCTGGCTGATCTCCATGCCGGGCCGATCAGTTGGTTACGGTCGATTCCAGCGCGCGCAAGCTGCGCACGGCGGCTTCGAAATGCTGCGGATGGGTGTCGATGGCCTCGCGCAACAAGCCCTTGCCGGTCTCGACGTCGCCCTGCTTGATCGCCGAAAGCCCCAGCGTGTGCAGAAGCTGGGCGCGTTCCGACTGGTTCATCGGGATCACCGGCAGGTTGTAGTTGCGCTGTGCACCGCGGGCCAGAACCATGTTGTTCTTGGCGGTGAACAGCGTCTTGTCATGGGTGATCGCCTCGCCAAACAGCCGCTCGGCCTCGGAGAAATCGCCGCGGGTCAGCTTGGAATATCCCCAGTTGTTCATCACCCCGGCGGGGCGCGTTGTCAGGCCGACAGCGATTTCATAGAAACTGTCGGATTTCTTCCAATCCTTCTTGCTGTCGGCGACCATCGCTTCGAGACGATAGCGTTTGAAGGTCTCATGTGTCGGCGGCACAGTGTTGAGCGTGGCTTCGGCGCCTTTCCAGTCAGCTGCGCGGATCTGGGCATCGGCCATGTCGACACGGTCGTCCTCGGTGGCACCCTCCATCTTCATCAGCTTCTGATAGGCCACCACAGCCTCGGTTCCGCGCTTGGCACGGACCAGCGATTGGGCCAGGCCACGCTGAAGATCGGTGCGATCGGGCTGGTCATTGGCGGCGCGCTGAAAATAGGCGACCGCTTCGTTGGGGTCGGCCACGGTGAGCATGATGTCGTTGAGATTGCTCTCGTCGACCACGTTCACATTCTGCAATGCGCGGTCGACATTGCCGGTGCCGGTTTTGTCACATGCAGTCAGAAAGACCGCACCCGACAGGCACAGGGTAAGTATCTTGAAATGGCGCATCTTGCCTGCGTCCTTTTTCTGCCTCAGCCTCGTTTTCTCATGGTATCTGACGTATCAGGAAGTCGCTGCTGCCCCGCCGTACCAATTTGTAGTCTTGCTCTTGAACTTCATCATAATCGGAATTTTCCGTTTTTGCGAGTGCCAAGCGCAAATTATCGCGAATTGAGTCACTTTCGCCATTGTCGAGCGCATAGGCGCGGCGAAACACCTGCTCGGCTTCCGCGAAATTGCGCTGTTCCATCAGCACAACGCCCAGATTGTTCCAGTTTTCCGGGATGCTCGGATCGGCCTTGATGGCGCGCCGCAGCAGCTTTTCGGCCTGACCGAGACGTCCGAGACCGAGATTGGCGCTGCCCAGGGCCGAGATCACATCGACATTCATGCCCTGTTCGGCGGCGGCGCGGGTAAAGGCCTGCAAGGCCAGCTCATGTTCGCCTGCGGCCATCAGCCGATGCCCGACGACCAGCCCATCGACGGCGGGCGCATTGTGCTTTGCACCGGGGGCGAAGGGGCCACCCTTCGACGGACCCAGCGGCGCGGAACACGCGGCGAGAAACGCAGAACAGATGATGAGAAGTCCCACCCGGGTCATGGATTGCTCGACAGGTAATGTTTTTATAGTTTTCGCGTTTGAGCCTTACGTGAAAACCGCCCCGGTTGGGGAAAATTTGGCCGGCCCGGCGCTTTTTCGCGCCGGACCGCAACCAGTTTGCATCAGTTGCTCATGCCGCCGAGCTGGGTGATGCCATGCACCGAGGGACCGACGAGGATGATCAGCAGCGGCGGAACCGTGAGCATCATCGTCGCCAGGGTCATCTTGGTAGGCAGCTTGTTGGCCGCTTCCTCGGCCCGCATCACCCGCTTGTCGCGCATCTCGCCGGCATAGACGCGAAGCGCGTCGGAGATCGGGGTGCCGAAGCTCTGGCTCTGGTTGAGAACCGTCACGAAGCTGGCGACGTCTTGCACGCCACAGCGCTCGGACATGTCGCTGAGCACCGACGACTTGTCCTTGCCGGCCTTGATCTCATGGGCGACGATTTCGAATTCGTCGGCCAGCGAGGGGTAGGAGGCGCGGATCTCGGCGGCCACCTTGATGATCGCCTGGTCCATAGACGTGCCCGCTTCGACGCAGACCAGCATCATGTCGAGCGCATCGGGAAAGCCGTTGGTGATCTCTTCCTGACGTGAGCCCTGACGCTTGGTGATCCAGTATTTGGGCAGCATGTAGCCCGCGGCACCGGGGCCGAGGATATACATCAGGGTCTGCTGGGTATTGGTATCGCCGCCCGATTTGAACAGGATGAAGTAGATCACGCCAAGGATCAGGAGGCCGATGCCGAGTGCGAACTGGGCAAAGTGGAAATACCGCACCGCGTCGCGATCGCGATAGCCAGCCTGCATCAGCTTGAGCTTGATGCCTTCCAGCTCTTCCTCGCTTTTCGGTTCGAGGAACGTGGCGTATTTCTCCAGCTTGTCGTTGCGCTGCTTGGCGCGCAGTTTTTCCTTCACGTCGCCAAGGGATTTCTGCGACTTGGTGGATTTCTTGAGCTTGTCCAGCGGGTCTTCCTGTTTTTTCAGGATGAGCGGCAGGGTCAGCAGAATCATCACCACGCCCAGAAGCCCGACCGCCATCAGCGGGCCCATCGGGCCGAGAAGCTCGGTCAGAAGTTTGTTGAGTGCGTCCATTGGTTGTGCCCTCCGCTCAGACTTTGATGTTCGTGAGCCAGCGCATCACGATGAGATTCAGCGTCAGGAACCCACCGACAAAGAGACATGCCGGGATGAACCAGGGATGATCCATGACTTCGTCATAGTAGTGCGGGTCCAGCAGAAAGATCGTGATCAGCGCGAGCACCGGGAAGCCCGACAGGAACTTGCCCGACCATTGCGCCTCTGCCGTGATCGCCTTGACCCGGCGGAACAGGCGGAAGCGCGCCCGGATCACCGCAGCCAGCCCGGCCAGGATCTCGGCCAGGTTGCCGCCCGATTGCTGCTGAATCGACACCGCAACCGCGAGGAAGCGCAAATCCTGCAGGCCAATACGCTCGGCCATATCCTTGAGCGCCTCGCCCATGTCGCGGCCATAGGCACTTTCATCGGCGATGATGCCGAATTCGGAAGCCAGCGGATCCTTCACCTCTTTCGAGACGATCTGGATCGCCGCCGAGAACGGATGTCCGACACGCAAGGAGCGCACCATCAGTTCGACCGCATCGGGGAGTTGCTCCTCGATCATCGAAAGACGTTTCTTGGCCTTGCTGCTGACCCAGAAATAGACCCCGCCGACGCCCATCGCCACGGCGATCGCGGCGCGGATTTCCAGCGCGGTTTCGGTGCCCACGGTGAGCCCGATAAAGGCGACGCCGGAAAGCCCGATCATGATCATCATCAGCTGACTCGGGGAAAACGCGATCGCCGCCTTCTGGGCCTTGTCGGCCAGCAGAGAATAAAGCGGAATCTTGCGCGATTTCATGTGCTGGTGCATCTCCTTGCGGAGTTTTTCCATCACCTCTTCGCGGTTGGTACCTTTTTCCAGCATCTCGAGCCGGCGGTTGACCTTGCTGTTGAGCGAGATCGACTTGCCGAACACGGTCAGATAGAGACCTTCGACCAGCACAAGGACGCCGACGAAAATCAGGCCGTAGATAAGCGGTTCTGCACTGATACCCATGATCTTTACTCCGCTGCCATTGTGGGTTCGAAGATCGCGGGCGGCAGATCATAGCCCCAGAGGCGGAAGCGTTCGGAGAAGTGCGAACGCACGCCGGTGGCGGTAAAATGCCCGATGATCTTGTTGTCAGGTGTGAGGCCGACGCGCTGGAAGCGGAAGATTTCCTGCATTGAAATCACATCGCCCTCCATGCCGGTGATCTCGGTGATCGAGGTCATCCGGCGCGAGCCGTCCTGCAGGCGCGAGGCCTGCACGATGAGGTTCACGGCCGAAGAAATCTGCGAGCGCACAGCTTTCAGCGGCATCTCGATCCCGGCCATGGCGATCATGTTTTCCAGACGGGAAATGCCGTCGCGTGCGTTGTTGGCGTGAATCGTGGTCATCGAGCCGTCGTGGCCGGTGTTCATGGCCTGGAGCATGTCGATAACTTCCTCGCCGCGGGTCTCGCCGACGATGATCCGGTCGGGGCGCATCCGCAGGGCGTTCTTCAGGCAATCGCGCGGGCTGACCTCGCCCTTGCCTTCGACGTTGGGCGGGCGACTTTCCATCCGGCCGACATGGGTCTGCTGCAGCTGGAGTTCGGCCGTGTCCTCGATGGTGAGGATGCGCTCGTCATTGGCGATGAAGCCCGACAGCGCGTTGAGCGTGGTGGTCTTACCCGAACCGGTCCCGCCGGACACGATGATGTTGAGGCGGGTGGCCACGGCGGCCTGGAGATAGGCGGCCATTTCCTCGGAAAAGGCGCCGAAATTGATCAGGTCGTCGATGCCGAGCTTGTCTTTCTTGAATTTCCGGATCGAGACCAGCGAGCCATCCACCGCGATCGGCGGCACCATGGCGTTGAACCGCGAGCCGTCCTGCAGACGGGCGTCGACATAGGGGTTGGATTCATCGACCCGCCGGCCGACGGCCGAAACGATCTTGTCGATGATCCGCATCAGGTGCTTTTCATCCTTGAAGGTGATGTCGGTCAGTTCGAGCTTGCCCGAACGTTCCACGAAAATCTGCTTGGCGCCGTTGACCAGGATATCGTTGACCGTATCGTCTTCCAGCAGGGTTTCGAGCGGCCCCAGCCCGCGGACCTCGTCATAAAGCTCCTTGTTGAGCTGGTTGCGGTCCTCGCGGTTCAGCACCATCGCCTTCTGGTTCAGAACCTCGGTGGTGATCTCGTTGATTTCGGCACGCAGATCGGATTCGCTGGCCTGATCGAGCGCCGCGAGATTGAGGTTTTCAAGCAGCTCGCGGTGCAGCTCGAGCTTCAGCTCGCCCATACGCTCCTTGCGCTTTTGTTCCTTGTCCTCATTGCCGACGCGCGCCGGCTTTTGCGGCGAGGGGCGGCGCAGCGAGGCTGCCACGGCAGACACCGACTCGGGCGCCTTGGCCTGCGGCAACGCGGTGACATTGCCACCGGCCTTGCCCGGCTTGCCGGGTTTTGCGGGTCCGTCGTCTTTCTTGTAACGCGAAAACATGTGGCTCTATCCTTTGTTCTGGGTCGGGTTTCAGGCCGCTTCGGCTTCGTCCCGACCAATCTCGTGCAGGCTTTGCGCCAGTTTTGCGATCTCGCGGCGCAGCGGATTTTTTGCCGCCGACGTGGCCAGCGGCAGCCCGTGATCGGCGGCCTGGGTGACCGGTTTGCCGCCGTCGGGCAATTGCAGCTCGACCGAAATGTCGAGGCTCTCGCCCAGCCGCTTGACCCGGCTCTTGCCGTTCAGATCGGTGAATTTCGGCCCCCGGTTCAGCACATAGCGCAGCTTTTCGAACGGCAGATCCTCGGCCTGAAGCGCACGTTTGAGCCGCAGGGTGTTCTGCGCCGAACGCATGTCGAGTTCGAGCGTCGCGAAATAGACCTGGGCCGCGTTCAACACCACCTCGCTCCAGGACACCAGGGTCGAGGGCATGTCGACGATGACATAGTCGAAATGGCTCCGAGCCATCTCGATCACCGCTTTGACATCGTCCGAACTGATCAGGTCGAGCGGCAGCATGTCGGACGGTGCGGTCAGCACGCTCATCGTCTCCTCGAAGGTCACCAGCGCCTGTTTGAACACGTCATTATCCATGCTTTCCGTGTCGGTCAGCATTTCATAGACGGCCTCGCGGCGCGGCAGATCGAGATAGGTCGAGACCGCGCCGAACTGCAGATCCAGATCGATCAGGCAGACCTGCGGCGGATCGGTCTTGTCGATGGTGGCCAGTTCCCAAGCGAGGTTGACCGCCAGCGTCGTCGCACCGGTGCCGCCGGCAAGCCCGTGCACTGCGATGATCACACCGTTGCGGTTGCCCGGGCCGGTGCCCTTGGCCCGCGCTGCGGGCGCGGCTGCAACCGGTTCGGGCGGCTGTTCGACGGTCCGCAGCCGCTCGATCGCCGCCTTCAATTCGTTTTCGGGCAGCGGGTAGGGGATGAATTCATCGGCGCCGTGGCGCAGCAGCTGGTGCAGGGCGGCGGGGCTGACATCTTCGGCGATCAGGATCACCTTGATGCCCTTTTCCTTGGCGGCCTCGATGATCTCGCCCAGCATGACGAGCTTTTCCTCGTCGCTTTCATCGATTGCCATCGCCACGAATTCCAGGGATTCCGCTTCCGGCTGGCTGAAAAAGGTTTTGGCTTCGGCAAACCCGAGATCGCCCCAGTTTTCACCCAGGGTGGTTTCCATGTCCTCGATCAACAGATCGAAATTCTGCACGTCTCGGCTGATCGTACAGGCTTGAAGCGGGCTCAATTCCGCTTGCAGAAGCTCGTTACTCGTCATTGCCTCTCATCCTTCTTGATGCGGGTCGTGAAGATGGACCGCGTGACAAGCAAACCTCGCCGCAACAAGCCCGGACCCGGCGCCCATTTCTGGCGGGCACACTTTTCCTATTGGCGCTAATCTCTCGGGAAAGTGGGGCAACATTAGGGCTAAAAAGCCGAAATTGTGCGGAATCTTGCGACGATGAAGCGGCCAGGAGCGAATGATATCCGCTGACGGGAATCGCCGGGGCAGGGCGGCAAAGCCCTGCCTTGCGCAAGTGGGTCTGATTGAAGATCGATTGAAAGGCGAAGCGATCGCCTGAAAAGCAGGGGCGCCCGAAGGCGCCCCGCTATGTTATTCCGATGTCTTGAAATCTTGTCCGCTGATCCCTGACAGCGCGGACGGTGGAACCGCGCTGGCGATATATTCGCGATAGACGATGGCGGCGTATTTGCCATCGAGTACGCTGGGATGGTTGCGGACGAATCCGGTCACTTCGGTCACGGTGCGCCGGTTGCGGCGTTCGCGGCCCTGGGTGGCGATGACCGGCTGGGTTTCGCCAAACGAAGCCACCGCCTCGAGCCGTGAGCGACTGATGCCCTGGCTTGTCAGGTAGGCGACGACCGCCTTGGCGCGGCGCAGGCCGAGGCGCTTGTTATAGGCGTTGGAGCCCGGCGCATCGGCGTGACCATAGACCCGGAAGCGGACTTCGGGGAACTGGCGGATCCAGATCGCCTGCTGGCGCAGCGTATCGCGCGAGCCGGCGTCGAGGATTGCCGAGTCAAAGGCGAAGTTCACCGTTGATGGCACTTCCTGGGCGAATCGGCTGGCCAGACTGTGAACGTAGCTTCGTTCGCCCGACATTATCTGGGTGTTGTTCATCGTTGCGTTGCCGAAGTAGCCGTCATCGACGCCCGACCCGGCTTCCCGGAAGAAGGATGGTCCGCCGGGAGTGTCCACCGCGCAAGCGGTCAGCGCCACAAGGCTGATTGGTGCAATCAGTTTTATCATGTGCTTATGCCCCCGCATTTGCATCAGTCCATTACATAGCCATAAGAGCCGGTGAAATCCTGTTTGGCAACTTCCCCGGCTGCGCCGCGGGTCGGACGGCGGCTATCAGTGGCCACCTTGCCATTCAGGAACAAGTCTTTTTCGCTCGGCGGCCGCACCCGATCGGTGGGCAGGGCCAGAGCTTCGCCGCGTGTCGGCGTGACCAGATGAGCGGTCACGATGATGACCAGTTCGGATTGAGCCCGCTGATACGAGGCCGACCGGAACAGAGCGCCCAGGACCGGCACATCGCCGAGCCATGGCACCTGGCCGTTCACATCGCGGAAGTCGTCTTGCAACAGGCCGGCGATGGCGAAGCTTTCACCGTCGCGCATTTCAACGGTGGTCGAGGTCTCGCGGCGCTTGAAGGCGCTGATCGAGAAGTTGTTGAACGTGGCGGCGTTGGTCGGATCAAGCGATGAAACCGCGGCCTCAAGCTCGAGATTGATCAGATCACCGTCCACAACCCGTGGTGTGAAGTTCAACTCAACACCAAAGGGTTTGAACTCGATGGTAATCGCGCCGTTGTCCTGGCTGACCGGGATGGGATATTCGCCACCGGCTAGGAATTTCGCTTCCTGACCCGAAAGGGCGGTCAGGTTGGGCTCCGCCAGGGTGCGGACAACGCCTTTGCTTTCAAGGGCTTCCAGCAACACGCCGACTTCGACGGCGCCGGCATTGAAGCCAAACAGCATGGCGCCATTGTTCTCGGATACGGCCGGGATGGTGCCGCCCAGCGAGGTGGCAACCGCGCCGGCGTTATTGTTGGTGTTGGTGCCGCCATTGACGCCGAGACCGCCGCCGAACATGTTGCCGTTCAGGGCCAGCGAGGTGCTGAGCGATTTCGACACGGTGCGCTGCATCTCGGCAAAGCGGACTTTCAGCATCACCTGCTGCACCCCGCCCACACCCATCAGGTTGGACACCCGCTCGGGCGCATAACGTTCGGCCAGATCGAGCGCACGTTGCAATTTCTGCGACGATGATACTGTGCCCGAGAGCACGATACCGTCATTGGCGGTGCGTACCTCGATCTGTTCGCCCGGCAGGATTTGCCGCAGCCGCTCCTTGAATTCGGAAATATCCGCGGCGACATGCACATCCACGTTGGTGATCAGCTGGCCATTGGCGTCCAGCAGGGTCAGCGTGGTCAGGCCGGGCGATTTGCCCAGCACGTAGATGGTGCGGTCGCTCAGTGACGAGATATCGGCGATCGACGGATTGGCGATCGACAGCTCGGCAAAGGGCACGTCGCTTTCCACGACAACTGCACGGTTCATCGGCACACTAAGTTTGGAAGATGTGCCACGTTTGACGACACGCAGGGATTCGGCCACGCCGACATCCGGCACATTCGCCAATCCAATCGTCATGCCCAACAGGGCTGCTGTCAGAAATCTGCTCTTTTTCATTGTGACCTGCCTCTCCGATCACGCCTCATTGCGGGTCTTTATGCCCATATTCGAGGGGACCATGCGTCATTTTAAGTTTTTATGCAAGAATCAATGGCTTCTGTGGGGCTGTTTATGTGGATAACCCGCAACAGACCTGACTCCTGGGCTGCTAACGGAGAGGGGGGCAAGCTGCCCCCCACTCGATTTTCTTGTTGCGAACACAAGCGGTTAACCGCTCAGTTTGTGCAGGGGATCGGAATCTCCACCACGTCGGCGCCGCGGCGTGTTCGGATGGTGCAAACCTCTTTTTCCTTCGGTGCCGGCGCCGGTGCCTCGGCTCTCGCGATGCCCAGAAGCGTGTTCTGGTCGATCTCGATGTCCTCGGCGACAGTGTCATCCTCGGACCCCTGGAGCGAGAGCGACAACCGACCGGTGGTCTGTGCCTGGGCCAACCCGGCGACCTGGTGCGGCTTGACCGAAACCGTCACGGTGCGGGCGATGGTGGCATTGGGGCTGTCGACATTCGCCGACTGGTCGATCGCCACGATCTGCACCCCGGTTTCGATCAGCTTGGTGATCTCGCCGCGCGAATTGCCGTCATTGCTGGTGACCTCGCCGGTCCAGTAGACATCGACCTTGTGACCGGGGCGCAGGAAGCCCGAAACCCCGGAAGACACGTCGACCTTGATGGCAAAGGCCCGCATACCGCGCTCCAGAAGGGCGGTGATCCCGGCGATTTCGCCCGGTTTGGTCACTTTCACTGCGGTGATCGCTTCGTTGGTCTCGATCGCGCGCAGCATGACCCGGTCTTCGCCCGGGATCGGGAACAGCTGTTCGGCGGTATAGAACACGCCCTCGGGCTGAAGCTGCGCCGGCCATTTGACCAGGCGCACATTCTCCGTTGACAGTATGTCGCCGTATTTCATGGGTTTGGTCGCGACGAAGATCTCGACAGTGTCAATCAACCCACCATTCGCCAGGCGCTGGCGCTCCAACTCGGCCTCATAAGCGGAGAACTGGTTTTTGGCCATATAGACGGCAAATCCTGCCAGACCAAGACCGACGATAAGGACAAGTCCGAATACGGAACGCATGGCGCTTCCTTTCTTTGATCTGTTTACCCCGGATGTTCTTCGGGGCGCGCGACAGTTTCATCGCGGCTGCTCAACGTTGTTCCTGACATAGGAATATGTCGAAAAAAGGGAAATCAAAGGGAGCGTTTGTGATCGCTCGAATCTGGAATGTGGGCCGGGGAGCTGCGGATCGGGGATCTGCGGGCGTGGCGGATCGCCCGGGGCAGACATTGGCAGGTGACTTGCGCAAATGCCAATGGCCCGACCATCCGGTCGGGCGAGGTTCTCGGGCGAAGCCCTCAGGCGAAGCCCCCGGGATCGACCGGGAGGCCGAAGACCAGAGGCCAGGGCTCAGAAAGTGACGCTGCTGATCAGGGCCGCGGTGCCTGCGTTGATATCGTTCTTGGTATCGACGAACAGGCTGAAGCTGCCGATGAGCAGGCCGATGACGGCGGCCGTCAGGACCACCCAATCGACGGTGACTGCGCCGGATTCGTCGTGCAGGACGGATTTAACCCGGATTTTCATGTCAGTCTCCCGTTCGCATTGTAACAGATATCGTTGTCTGGAATCCCGCACGCGCAATATTCTGAAGGCTGCGAGACGTCATGGTCGTTTCTTGAGGGCAAGGGGCCGCGCCAGGTCGGGCGCGACCCCTCGTATCTTGGTATGAGCTTTCGCCCGATACTTAGTTAGGTGCTGCGGTGGCCATGTGGTCGGTCGTTGCAGTCACCAGGCTGTCGGTGGCAGTGTCGATCGAGGCGATCGCGGCAACTGCCAGGCCGACAACAGCAGCGGTCAGCACAACCCAGTCAACCGTGACAGCGCCGTCTTCGTCTTTGCGGAAGTTTTTGATGAATTTGATCATGGTTTCGTCCCTCCAAAGGATCAGTTGCATTAACACCTTGTCAGCAACATCTTCGGACCGTCCTCTCTCGTTGGCCCGTTGCCGTCTCGGTATGGACATATATAGCCAGCGGAATCGGGCAGGAATTGGGCGCGATTTTAGCAATTCACGTGTTTTTCCGGGGCGCCGGGCAAAAAGGCATTAACGAAATGAAAACAAAGGAAAAAAGATTTGTAAATCACCTGCTTGTTCACGGATTCAAAGGTTAAGGCGTGGTAAATGTGGCAGCATTTCCGGCGATTTAGCCGTTTAACCGGGCGCGAACTGGCCGGGAACGCGGATATCTGCGATAATCTATTGCAAGAATACCGAGGCAGGGCAGATCGCAAACATGCGACGTATTATAATGACTGTGGCTGTGGCCCTGATCTGGGCTGCGCCGGGGCTGGCCGATGCGCCCAAGCCCTTCGAGGAGTTTACCTTCAAGAAGGTGGCGCCGCCCAAGAAGGGCAGCTCCAAGAAGCGCATCACCATTCATATCACCCCCGAGGACATGGCACGCCAGAACCCCAAACTGGCGCGCAAATCGGATCCCGATGTCGCGCCGGAGCCGGGCGCCGTGCCTGGCGGCGGCGAAGCGGGGGCCAAGGACCGCCCCGGCACCTATGCCTGGTTCTGGGACAAGATATCGCCGACGCTCGATCAAAGCGGCCCCGGGCGGCTCGAACTGGCGCTCAACCGCATTGCCAATCCGCCGGGCGGGCAGGGCGGCGTGCTGTCACCCCGGTTGCAGGGCCTGCAAGACATCGCCCGGCTGCGCGGCGCCGACATTCTGCGCGCCACCATCGGCACCGAGGTCTCGCCGGCGCTGGTTCTGGCGGTGATCGCGGTCGAATCGGCGGGCAAGAGCGATGCGGTCTCGTCGGCCGGGGCGCAGGGGCTGATGCAGCTGATGCCCGATACCGCCGCACGCTTTGGCGTGACCGATGTCAATCAGCCCGGTGACAACATCAAGGGCGGAGTCGCGTTTCTAGATTTCCTGATGAAGGAGTTCGACCGCGATCCGATTCTCGTGCTGGCCGGGTATAACGCCGGGGAAGGCGCGGTGCGCAAGCATGGCGGCGTGCCGCCCTTTGCCGAAACCCGCGATTATGTGCCCAAGGTTCTGGCCGCGTTCCAGACCGCGCGCGGCCTCTGCCGGACCCAGCCGATGCTGGTCAGCGATGGCTGCGTCTTCAATGTCGATGTGGCTGGCGGCGGCTGAAGAGCTTCGAAACGGCCCGGATGCGCCGGAACCGTCTCAGATCGACAGGCGCTTGAAGATCGGTTCCGGGATCGCGCGGATCACGGCCATGATGTAGCGCCAGAAGAACGGCGTGTAGATCACGTTGCGGCGTTTCTCCACCGCCTTGAGGATGTCGGCGGCCACCTTTTCGGGCGCGGCGACGAGAAACATGCCCTCGATGCCCCAGGTCATCGCGGTATCGACATATCCGGGCTTTACCGTCACCACATGCACGCCCGCGCGCGCGAGGCGGTTGCGCAGGCCCGAGAGATAGGTGTGGAACCCGGCCTTGGCGGCACCGTATACATAGTTGCCCAGACGGCCGCGATCTCCGGCGACCGAGCCGATGCCGACCACCGTGCCGCCGCCGCGTGCCTCCATCAAAGGCGCCATCATCTGCAAAAACCGGGCCGGGCCGGTGAAGCTGTCGATCACCGTGCCGTCGATCAGCGACGGATCGGCGTCGATCGCCGCCTGTTCGGGCATCGAGCCGACGAAGACGGCGGCATTGAGCATCCCCTCCTGATCGGCGAGCCTTTCTATCAGCGGCGCGAATGTCGCCGGTTTGCGCGCGTCGAAGGCCACGGCATCGGCCAGCGCCGCGCCGCGGGCCAGGCAATCGGCGGCGAGGCGCTTGATATCTTCCATGTCGCGCCCGGCCAGAAGCAGCGCGTGGCCCTGTTCGGCCAGGGCGCGTGCCAGAGCCCGCGCCATCGAGGAAGTGGCGCCAAGTATGATCCATGTCTCGCTCATGTCGTGCTCCTGAGATCCAGCCGCCGGATCATGTCGGTCTCGAGCAGGCGATCGGGATCGGCCCTGGCCGCCTCTGCCGCCCAGGTGCCATGCTCGGGATACATCGCCTTGATCGCAGCGCCATCGGCCAGCGAATCCTTGGCGAGGTAGACCCGGCCACCGGCCTCGCTTGCCTGCTCGCCCAGGCGGCGGATCAGCCCGAGCGCCTGTTCCCGGTTGGGAAAGTCGACGGCCAGGGTATAGCCCTCCATCGGAAACGACAGCATGCCGAGGCCCTCGGGGCCCAGCCGCTTGAGCAATGCCAGCGGCGAGGCCAGCCCGGTGCGGGCGATATCGCCGAGCATGTCGCGCAGCATGGCGGCCTGGCCAATGGGCAGCACGCATTGGAACTGGTGGAAGCCGCGCTTGCCATAGATCCGGTTCCAATAGAGCACCCGGTCGGACGGGAAGAAGAAATCGGGGATGGTGCGGATGCGGCTGCGCCCGGCTTCGGGGATGCGACCGTAGAAGCGGGCGTTGAATGCCCTGACCACCGGGCGTGAGAGGGCGAATTTCGGCGCGTTGAACGGGACCGATCTGGGTTTGCCCGGTTTCGGCGCGGGCTCGAGGCTGTGCTCGGCCTCTTCGACGATGCCGCGGCCCAGACTCTCGCCCCGCGCCGTGACATCGACCCAGCCGACGGTATAGGGCGCGCTCGAGGCGTCGAGCAGAGCGAGATGTTCCTCGAGATTGCCGGCGCGGCTGTCGCGCACCGACATCGCCTCGCCGGGGCAGGGCGCCATTTGCAGCCTGGCCGACAGGATCAGCCCGGTCTGGCCCAGCCCACCGATGGTGGCGCGAAACAGGCTGGCGTTTTTCTCGGGCGTGATCAGTTTGACCTTGCCCTGATGGATCAGTCGGATCGCGATGACATGGGCCCCGAAGGCGCCGTCGCGGTGATGGTTCTTGCCGTGCACATCCATGCCGATGGCGCCGCCCACCGTGGTATGGCCGGTGCCGGGCAAGACCCGGGGAATCCAGCCGCGCGGCACCAGGAGGCGCGCCAGCTCGCCCAGGGACTCGCCCGCTTCGGCCTCGACAACACCGGTTTCGGGATCAAATGACAGGATCCGGTCGAGCCGGGTCATGTCGATGGCGCGGCCATCGGAATTGAGGCAGGCATCGCCATAGGAGCGGCGCGCGCCGAAAGCCGGGGTGGGGGGCAGATCGCGCAAGGAGGAAATGCGCTCGGGGCGGGCCAGATCGCCCTCGGCTTCGATGGCGCGGCCCCAGCCGGTGTAACGCTCGGACTTCCAGCGCATCAGCGCGTTCCTTTCGAATTGGCTTTGGCAACGCAAATCGTCTGCCCGGGAGTGCGGGACCGCGCATCCGGCGCCGGTGCGATGGGGCGGTGTCGGCGCTGCTCACGTTCATTGCTGCCCATCTTGAAACAGATTGCGACGAGAATAGGGATTTGAAACCGATTGGGAACCGGTTTGTTGGTGGGTGAAACGGTCGCGCCCGCGATTGGCGAAAACGGGGATTTCCGCCGATCGAGGGAAAACGCGCGGCGTTACTTTCGGATAGCGCGAATTGATCTGCTAGCATTCCCGTGTCGGGCCGGCGCAAATTGCGCTGCCTGCGAACCACTGTATCAAACCAGCAAGAGACAACGGGCCGACCCGTTGCAGGGAGGAATTATGATCAAGATGAATTTGCGGGCAGGAATCGCCTGCCTCGTCGCCGTTCTGAGCGCGCCAGCCTTGGCCCAGGATTGCACGGAATCGAAATGGGGCGCCGAGGACCAGCTGGGTTCGGCGAACCTGGTCAGCCCGGAAAGCACGCTGAAGGCGGTACAGTTGATCAAGCAGGGCAAGTCGCTGCCGCTGGGCATCGTGATCGACGCCAATACCCCGGCATTTCCGCCGCGCTCGCTCAACCTGCAGGTGGTGCAGCCCAACCAGCAGGGCGGCCAGAAGCTGACCCAGTTCGGCTATCCCGGCAATTACAACGACGACATCCTGCAAACCTGGGTCGGCATCGGCAGCCAGATCGACGGGCTCGGCCACCTGGGCGAGAAGGGCTATTACTACAACTGCAACAGCGAAAAGGAGATCGCCGCGATCACCGGGCTGACCAAGCTCGGGGTGCATGACATTCCGCCGCTTGTGGGCCGGGGCGTGGTGCTCGACATGGCGGCGCATATGGGCAAGGAGGTTCTGGCGGCGGGCGATCATTTCGGCGAGGCCGAGATCAAGGCCGCCGCCGAAGCGCAGGGTGTCGCCATTGGCGAGGGCGACGTGGTGCTGTTTCATACCGGCTGGACCGAGGGCATGCTGGAGAGCGACCCCACCGCCTGGGTTTCGGGCGAGCCGGGGATCAGCGTGAGCGGCGCGCGCTATCTGGCGTCGCTCAATGTGATGGCTGTGGGCGCCGATACCTGGGGCATCGAGCCGATTCCGCCGGCGCCGGGAGATGGCGCGTTTTACGGCCATGTGGTGCTTCTGAAGGAAAACGGCATCTATATCCTGGAAACGATGAACACCGGGCCGCTGGTGCGTGATGGCGTGACTGAGTTCATGTTCGTGCTGGGCCAGGCGCGGATCAGGGGCACGGTGCAGATGATCATCAACCCGGTCGCGCTTTACTGAGACTTCGGCGGATCGAAAACGGCAGGGCGTCTTCCCGGGCGCCCTGTTTTGCCGGGTGCCGGGCGATTGCTGTCAGCGTCGACGGATCCCGGCCGGAATGCTAAGACTCGGTTCAGTATTGCTGAAGCGAGCCGGAGTCTTGCAATGAAATACATGAAGCTGTTTGCCGATGCGGCCGGTGAAAGCCATTGGCAGGATGTCGACATCGCCTTGACAGAGCGGGAATTCGCGCCGCCGGCGCAGGGCATCGAGGTGTCGGACTCCGAGACGGTTGCGAGCATGATGTTCCTCAGGCTCCGGTCGGGCTGGAACGAGCCGATTCATCCCACGCCGGTACGCCAGAAGCTGGTTTGCCTGGCCGGGTGCGTGCGCGTGACGGCCAGCGATGGGGCGTTCAGGGATATCGGCCGCGGCGATGTCTGGCACATGGAAGACCGGCACGGCAAAGGGCATCACACCGTGGTGACCAGCGTAGAGGATTTCGAAGCCCTGATCGTTCAGTATTGAAGGCGGTGGCCAGCACACCGCCGCCCCACTAGAAAAGGCGCCCCGAAAGGCGCCCTCTTTTTCAAGGTTTGCCCTGGTCAGACGATCTTGGCATCCGTGGCGGCGATCATCTGTTCGCGGGTCACGCCGGGGGCCAGTTCGAGAATGTGCAGGCCCTTGTGCTCGACCTCGAGCACGCCGAGATCGGTGATGATCATGTCGACCACGCCCTTGCCGGTGAGCGGCAGGGTGCATTCCTTCAGCACCTTGCTTTCGCCATGCTTGTTCTGGTGTTCCATCACCACGATGACGCGGCCCACACCGGCGACGAGGTCCATCGCGCCGCCCATGCCCTTGACCAGCTTGCCGGGGATCATCCAGTTGGCCAGATCGCCGTTTTCCGCCACTTCCATCGCGCCGAGGATCGCCATCGCGATCTTGCCGCCGCGGATCATGCCGAAGCTCTGGGCGCTGTCGAAATAAGAGGTGGAAGGCAATTCGGTGATGGTCTGCTTGCCGGCATTGATCAGGTCGGGATCTTCCTGGCCTTCAACCGGGAACGGGCCCATGCCGAGCATGCCGTTTTCCGATTGCAGCGTCACTGTCATGCCCTCGGGGATGAAATTGCTGACCAGCGTCGGAATGCCGATGCCGAGGTTCACATACATGCCGTCTTCGAGCTCTTTTGCCGCGCGTGCGGCCATTTGATTGCGGTCCCAGGGCATGTTTCAGCCTCCTTTTTCGTCAATGTTCTTGGCGATCCGGCGCAGCGAGGCGGCGTTGAGCTCCGCCGCTTCGAGCTGGATCATGGCTGTGGCGAGTTGCACCACGATCAGCGATTGGTCCTGAGTCGATTCGATGCCGAACGCATCCAGAACCATGCGCTTGGCGCGGTGAACGTAATCTGCCGTGCGTTCCTCGATCAGTTCGGCGCGACGTCTCAGAGCTTCTTCACGGTCCATTTGCAAATCCTCGCTCAGGCGGCAGGCCGGGTGGTGCGCTGTTCGATGCGCTTTTCATGCGCGCCCTTGAACAGGCGGTGGACATAGATGCCGGGCAGGTGGATGCCATCGGGATCAAGCTCTCCGGGCTGCACGATCTCTTCGACTTCCATCACGCAGATACGGCCGCACATTGCCGCGGGCGGATTGAAGTTGCGCGCGGTCTTGCGGAAGATCGCGTTGCCGGTGGTGTCGGCCTTCCACGCCTTGACGATGGCGAGATCGGCGAAGATGCCGCGTTCCAGGATGTAGGTCTCGCCGTCGAAATCCTTGTGTTCCTTGCCCTCGGCAATCACCGTGCCGACGCCGGTCTTGGTATAGAAGCCGGGGATTCCGGCACCGCCGGCGCGCATCCGCTCGGCCAGCGTGCCTTGCGGGTTGAATTCGAGCTCGAGCTCGCCGCCGAGATACTGGCGCATGAATTCCTTGTTCTCGCCGACGTAGGACGCGATCATCTTTCTGACCTGGCGGGTCTGCAGCAGGATGCCGATGCCGAAATCATCGACCCCGGCGTTGTTGGATGCGAAAGTCAGATCCTTGAAACCGCTCTCTTTGATCGCTTCGAGCAGAAGTTCGGGGATGCCGCACAGGCCAAAACCGCCGCTGGCGATCAGCATTCCGTCATGCAGGATGCCGTCCAGCGCCTCTGCCGCCGATGAATACACTTTTTTCATGAAAAACTCCCTATCGGTGTCCGCGCCCGTGTGTGACGCCACGCGCAAGCGGAGTCAATATTCGACGCGGCCACCGGCAAGAATACCTGCGGCGACACCGATCCGGGCGCTGGGCGGGATCAGATGATGCGTACCTGGGTGCCGATCGGCGTGAGCGCGAACAGCTCTTCGATCTTCTCGTTATAGAGCCCGATGCAGCCATCCGACGAGCGCCGCCCGATCTTGCGCGTATCGTGGGTGCCATGGATGATGTAGGCGGGCCAATCGAGATACATCGCATGGGTGCCGAGCGGGTTTTCCGGCCCCGGGCCGATCGGTTTCCAATCGGGGAAGCGTTCCATCTGCGAGGCGGTCGGGGTCCAGCTCGGGCCGACCTTCTTGCGCGCGACCTTGGTGTAACCGCGCTTGGTCAAATCGTCGGTTTTCGGCACCGAGGTGGGATAGATGCGATAATCGCCGTCTTGCGACCAGTAATGCAGGGCGCGCGAGACGGTGTCGCACAGGATCGCGGCCGCGCCGAGGCTTTCGAAATGGTCGCTCCAGTGCTGCGCGGCGAAGGACGAAATGTTGTGCCGGGTGACCTCTGGCGCCGTTTCATCGTCGGCTGACATGATTTCGGCCCGTGCAAAAGCGGGGAACAGCGCCGTGGCGCCCGCGCCATAGAGGAATCCGCGCCGAGTCGTGCTCCGGAAAGTCATGTTTTCTGCTCCTGATCGCCTTGTAGCGCGCAGATATCAGGCCTTCGGATCGGAAAGCCAATCACATCTCTGTGTCAAAACCGGCAGCGCGGTTTTTCGCGGCCAGGGCTTATCCCTTGGCCGCTTTCTTCTTCGCCGCGGCGGGTTTGCGCCCACCCTTCTTGCCGGCTTTTTCGGCGATCAGCGCCACTGCCATGTCCATGGTCACATCCGCAGGCTCGGTGCCGTCGGGGAGCGTGGCGTTGACCTTGTCCCACTTCACGTAAGGACCATAGCGTCCGTCGAGCACATTGACCGGGCCGCCGCTTTCGGGGTGTTCGCCGAGTTCCTTCAGGGGTTTGGCCGCCGCGCGGCTGCCGCGCCGGCCGGGATTGGCGCGTTTCTCGGCCAGAAGCTCGACCGCGCGGTTCATGCCCAGTTCGAAGACGTCACCCGGATCCTTGAGATTGGCATAGACCGGCTTGGCCTCATCCGGCAGCTGGTGCATGACATAGGGGCCGAAGCGGCCGAAATTGGTGCTGATCATGCCGCCTTCGGGGTGCATCCCGATCTCGCGTGGCAAGCTCAGCAGGGTGAGCGCCTTGGCCAGATCCATCGCGTCCTTGTCCCAGCCCTTGGGCAGCGAGGCGCGCGGCGGCTTCTTGTTCTCGGGCGTCGGCTCGCCACGCTGGACATAGGGGCCGAAACGCCCGGCCTTGAGCCAGATTTCGTCGCCCGCGTCTTCGCCCAGCAAGCGCTCTTCGCCCTCGGCACCTTCGCCGGCGATCGGGCGGGTATAGGTGCATTCGGGATAATTGCCGCAGCCGACGAAACCGCCGGTGCGCGAGGATTTCAGATGCAGCTGCCCGACGCCGCATTTCGGGCAGACGCGCGGATCGCCGCCATCTTCGCGCGGCGGGTAGAGCTGATCCGAGAGCGCTTCATCGAGTACGGTGAGCACTTCGGAAATCCGCAACTCGGAGGTCTCGGCAATGGCGGCGGAAAAATCCTGCCAGAAGCGTTTCAGCACGTTCTTGTAGTCGCGGTTGCCCGCGCTCACGTCGTCGAGCTCTTCCTCAAGTTCGGCGGTGAATTCATAGCCGACGTATTTGCGGAAGAAATTGAGCAGGAAGATCGTGACGATCCGGCCCTTGTCCTCGGGGATCAGGCGGTTCTTGTCCTTGCGGACATATTCGCGCTCCTGGATCGTGGTGACGATGCTGGCATAGGTCGAGGGGCGCCCGATGCCGAGCTCTTCCATGCGTTTGACCAGCGTCGCCTCGGTATAGCGCGGCGGCGGCTGGGTAAAGTGCTGTTCGGGCGTGACGCCCTTCTTGGCGGCGGCTTCGCCTTCCATGATCTGGGGCAGGCGCTTGTCGTCGTCATCCACCACCTGATCGTCGCGGCCTTCCTCATAGACCGCCATGAAACCATCGAACAGCACCACCTGCCCGGTGGCGCGCAAAACCACCTGACCATCCTGGCTGGCGATGTCGACCGTGGTGCGTTCGAGCCGCGCGCTTTCCATCTGGCAGGCCAGGGTGCGCTTCCAGATCAGGTCGTAAAGCTTGCGCTGATCCGCGTCCCTGAGCTTCAGGCTGGTGGCGTCGGCCTCCATGTTGGTCGGGCGGATGCACTCATGCGCTTCCTGGGCGTTCTTTGCCTTGTTCTTGTAGAGCCGCGGGCTGGCGGGAACGTATTGCTTGCCATAGCGCGCGCCGATGGCGTCGCGGGCCGCGCTCACGGCTTCGGGCGCCATGTCGATGCCGTCGGTGCGCATATAGGTGATATGGCCGGCCTCGTAGAGCCGCTGGGCGGTGCTCATGCATTGCCGCGCGCCCATGCCGAACTTGCGGCTGGCTTCCTGCTGCAGCGTCGAGGTCATGAACGGTGGGGAGGGATTGCGCGATGCCGGCTTCGCCTCGACCGAGGCGATGGAGAGATCGCGGCTCTGGATCGCCTGCACCGCCAGTTCGGCCTGGGTGGCGTTTTCGATATCGTATCTGTCGAGTTTCCTGCCCGCCAGCACGGTGAGGCGCGCCTCGTATTCCTTGCCGCGCGGCGTCGCGAGCAGCGCCTTGACGCTCCAGTATTCGCGCGGGTTGAACGCCTCGATCTCCATCTCGCGCTCGACGATCAGGCGCAGGCAGACCGATTGCACCCGCCCCGCCGAGCGCGCGCCCGGCAGTTTGCGCCACAGCACCGGGCTGAGATTGAAGCCGACGAGATAATCGAGCGCCCGGCGTGCCAGGTAGGCATCGACCAGCGGCTGGTCGATCTCGCGCGGGTTCTTCATCGCCTCGGTGACGGCGGATTTGGTGATCGCGTTGAACACCACGCGGCTGACATGGGCGTCCTTCTTCAGCGCCCGGCGTTTTCTGAGCGCTTCCTCGAGATGCCAGCTGATTGCCTCGCCTTCGCGGTCGGGGTCGGTGGCGAGGATCAGGTCGGGATCATCCTTGAGCGCGTCGGCGATCGCCTTCATGTGGCTGCGCGACTCCGCGCCGACTTCCCATTTCATCTCGAAATCGTTTTCGGTATCGACCGACCCGTCTTTCGGCGGCAGGTCGCGGACATGGCCGTAGGACGCCAGGACGGTGTAATTCTTGCCAAGATACTTGTTGATGGTTTTGGCCTTGGCCGGAGATTCGACAACGACAACTGGCATGAAATTCCTTTCGACTCGTCCGCGACGCTTTGGCGGCGGAACATGGGCGGGCGACGGGGGTATTGTCAATGCGCTGAAAATAAAGGAGCCTCGCGCAGAGGTTTCAACCGCCTGTCAGCGGCGTGTTGGCGCCAGATGTTTCAGCAGGAAAGGAATCCGCGCGGTGCTGCGTCTAGCCATTTTCGTATTGATCGCTTGTGCCACCGGGGCGCGGGCCGACTATGTCGAGCCGCCGCGCGGATCGGAGACGCGCGAGGCGCTGCTGGACGCGCTGCGCCCGCATATAGAGTGGATGCTGGGGGCGCCGGTGGAATTCGTTGTGTGGGATCTGCGCGTGTCCGGCGACATTGCGTTTTTCTCAGGATGGGCGCAGCGCCCGGGCGGGGGCGAGATCGTCATCGCAGATACCCCCGGCGCCAGACGCGAAGAACTCGACCCCGAAGTCGGCGACGGCGCCACCGTGCAGGCGCTCTATCGCCTGTCGGGCAAGACCTGGGTGGCGGTGCATCAGGGGATTTCGGCCACCGATGTCTGGTATTCCTGGGAGCCGATCTGCCGCGAGTATCGCGCGGTGATCCCCGAGGCCTGCGAGGGGAAGTAGCTGCCTGTCAGCGGGTTCGTGGCGGCAGCAGGATTCTCGCGTCACCCGGACCGCTTGATATGATCCGGCTTGGCGGCGGACAGTGACAGCAACCCGCCGGCCTGGCGCGCGACATGACCCTGCAATTCAAGATCGAGCAGCGCCGGCGCGACGGCATTGGCGGAGGAGCCGAGATCGCGGATCAGCAGGTCTTCGGCCACGGGGGAAGGGCCGAGCCGGTCTAGGATCTTCTGGTGCAGCTGTGCCGTTTCCTGCAGCGAGCGCCGATCCGCCGGCGGGGCGGCCCCGGTGGTCATCTCGGGCATTGGCAGCGGTATCTCGGCTTGCGCTGTTTCGGCCACCGCAGCGATCGGGGCCAGCGCCTCGATCACGTCTTCGGCGTTGCGCACCAGCCGCGCGCCATCGCGGATCAGCATGTTGCAGCCCGAAGCGCGCGCATCGAAGGGATGGCCCGGCACGGCCAGCACCTCGCGACCCTGATCGAGCGCATTGCGCGCGGTGATCAGCGAGCCTGATTTCGCTGCCGCCTCGATCACCACGACACCACCGGCCAGCCCCGAGATCAGCCGGTTGCGCCGCGGAAAATGCCGCGCGGTCGGCTGCAATCCGATCGGCTGCTCCGAAAGCAGCAGCCCGGCCGCTTCGATCTCGCTCGCCAGCACGGTGTTTTCCGACGGGTAGATCACCTCGACACCTCCCGCCATCACCGCGACGGTGCCGTTGGCGGCGCTGGCCTTGTGCGCTGCGGTGTCGATGCCGCGCGCCAGCCCCGAGACAATGACATATCCGCGCTCGGACAGCTCGCGGGCCAGCGATTTGGCCATGCGCATGCCGAGCGACGAGGCGTTGCGCGCGCCGACCATGGCTATCATCGGGCGGCTCAGCACCGCGTCCTGGCCTTTCAGCCACAACAGCGGCGGCGCATCTTCGAGATCGCTCAGCTGGGCGGGATACCCGGCCTCGCCGATCGCCACCAGCCGCGCCCCGGCACGATGGCCCGCGCGAAGCTCGCCCAGCGCGGTGCCTTCCGGGCAGGTGGCGTAATCCCTGATCCCGGCGCCACGGGCGATATCGGGCAGGGCCGCCAGCGCCGCCGCGGCCGATCCGTGTTCGCCCAGCATCCTGTAGAAGGTGGAAATCCCGACCCTGCGGGAACGCAGCAAACGGAGCCACGACAGCTTTTCATCTTCCGTGGTGGGTGGGAGTGGGGGGTGAGTGGAAGAGTGAAACTCTTGCGCCATCGTGACTCCGCTTGCTTGCAGGACCATCTCTAGCGCACGGATGGTTAACGGCAGGTAAACCGTTTCGAAGATTTCGGCCCCGCGATCAGGTTTTTCGCAACACCGCGCCCGGGTTCATGATGCCCGCCGGATCGAGCGCCGATTTGATCGCCCGCATCGCGCCGAGCCGCGCCGGATCGCCATAGCGCTCGAGATCGGCGGTTTTCATCCGCCCGACACCGTGCTCGGCGGAAAACGATCCGCCCATTTCCATGACCATGTCATGCACCAGTTGCTGGATACGCGGTGCCATACCGGGATAGTCCTCACAGCGGCGCCCTTTGGTCGGATACACATTATAGTGCAGGTTGCCATCGCCCAGATGCCCGAAACAATTGATCCGGAACGCGCCCAGCGCGGCCAGCGCCACTTCGGCCCGGTCGATGAACGGTGCGATCTCGCCGAGCGGCAGTGCGATGTCATGGCTGGAAATCGCCCCGATGCGGCGATTGGCTTCGGGAATCTGCTCGCGCACTTGCCAAAGAGCCTCGCGCTGCGCGCCCGATTGCGCCAGCGTCCCGTCACGCAGCAGCCCCGCCTCCAGCCCGGTTTCAAACAGACGCTCCAGCGCCGTCATCGGATCCTGCCCGCCCCCCGACAGCCCCAGGTCGATCAGCACCATCCATTGCGGCGCCGGATCGAACGGGCGGCGAATCTCGGGCAGGGTCTCGGCCAGAAATGCCATGGCCTGTCCGCTGATCAACTCGAATGCGCTCACCGCTTCGCCGACCTGATCGCGCGCCAGCGCCAACAGGCGGAGCGCCGCCGCCGGGCTTTCCACCTCGAGCAGCGCCGTGCCAAAGGCGCCGGGCATCGGTGCCAGCTTCAGCGCCGCCTTGGTGATCACCCCGAGCGTGCCCTCGGCCCCGATCAGCAGGTTGCGCAGATCATAGCCGGTGTTGTCCTTCCTGAGCCGGGTCAGCCCGCGATAGATCGCACCATCCGGCAGCACAGCCTCGATCCCGAGGCAGAGGTCGCGCGCATTGCCGTAGCGCAGCACGTTCACGCCGCCGGCATTGGTCGACAGGATGCCACCGATGCGGGCCGATCCCTTGGCCGCAATCGACAGCGGAAAAAGCCGCTGTGCAGCTTCGGCGGCGGCATGAACCTCTTCGAGGATCGCGCCGGCCTCGGCGATCAGCACGTTTTCGTCCGGGTAAACCTCGCGTACCCGGTTCATGCGCTCGAGCGACAGGATCATCGGCGCCGGCCCCTCGGTCATCACCTGGCCACCGACCAGGCCGGTACCGCCGCCATAGGGCACGACGCCGACACCCGCCCGGGCCGCGGCGCGGATGGCGCGCGCCACGCCTTCGGTGTCGTCGGGAGCCACCACGATGCCGGCCTGGCCGTGCCAGCGGCCGCGCGGTTCTTCGAGATAACGCGGCGCCACCTCGCGCAGCGCCGCCGCGGGCAGCACCTCGCGCAGGCGTTCCAGAAATGGCTGATCGACGGGGTTCAAGCTCATGCATTTTCATACCAACTTGCGCCGCCGTGTCGAAGGGAATCTCGACCGTGCCTTTTTCTTGGCAGAAATACTCGAATCCCGGCCTTGCCCGGCAGCGCCCCCGGTTCGAGCCGATCGAGGACGATTCCGCCCCTGACCACCTGTCAGATCGGGGCAATGCCAGCGCAGATTCAGCGCCGCAATATTGCCAAACGATGCCCGTCAATGCCCGCTGTGTTGCAGAATCTTGACGAGGGCGCGCGCGATGCGGTTCATGATGGCGCGGCGCGCGCCGCCATAGCGGGTGCGCTCCCGGGGCGACAGCTTTGTTGCGCGTTGAAGGGCGACCCTGAAGGCGCCAGTGATGCGGAAATGCCGGCGCAAGGAGCTTTTCTGGGTCAATGACGCCACCAGCGATGCTGAGTGGGAGCAGCAATTCCGCACCCGCGCCGACACGGTCTATCCCCCGGTGGGTACCTGCATGATGGGGGGCGACGACATGGCCGTGGTCGACCCGGAACTGAAGCTGCGCGGGCTCGACGGGCTGCGCGTGGCCGATGCCTTTGTGATGCTGCGGATTGTTTCGGGCGATACCAACGCGCCGACGAACATGATAGCTGAGAATTGCGCCGACAGGATCAAGGCGCAACACGGGGCGCGGGCCGAGGCCGCCGCTTGAAGGATTTTGCCCGGCGCGTCGGGACCAGCGCGCGGGGCTGCACATAATGAAGAGGGAGAATGCCATGCAAGGCTCGATGATGACCCAGCCGCTTCTGATCAGCGAACTGATCCGCCACGCGGCGAAATACCACGGCGATACCGAGATCGTGTCGCGCGAGACCAGTGGCGAGATCAACCGCACCGATTGGGCCGAATGCGAGGACCAGGCGCGCCGGCTGATGGCCGGGTTGCGCAAGCTGGGGCTGAAACCGGGCGAGCGTGTCGGCACCATCGCCTGGAACAATCATCGCCATCTGAAGACATGGTTTGCGCTGTCGGGCGGCGGCATGGTCTGCCACACGCTGAACCCGCGGCTGTTTCCCGAGCAACTGATCTTCATCGTCAACGATGCCGCCGACAGGGCGATGTTCTTCGACAAGACCTTCATGGCGCTGATCACCGGCACCCGCGAACACCTGAAAACGGTGGAGCATTACATCTGCATGGGGCCGCATGATCCGGAGGTGGCCGCCGCCGTGCCGGGGGTGGTGTTCTTCGACGATCTGGTGCTGGGCGCACCCGAGGATTGGCCCGCGCTTGACGAGAACACGCCCTGTTCGCTGTGCTATACCTCGGGCACCACGGGCCATCCCAAGGGGGTGCTTTATACCCATCGCTCGACGATGCTGCACACCTTCTCGATCGCGCTGCCCGACGCGCTGAACCTGTCGGCGCGCGAGACCATCCTGCCGGTGGTGCCGATGTTTCACGCCAACGCCTGGGGCATTCCCTATGCCGCCGCGATGACCGGGGCCAAGCTGGTGATGCCGGGGCCGGGGCTGGACGGCGACAGCCTGCTCGGGCTGATCGACAGTGAAAAGGTGACGCTGGCGCTGGGGGTGCCGACGATTTGGCAGATGCTGCTGGCGGCGGCGAAGAAATCGGGCTCGAAAATGGCCAGCCTCAAGCGCAACGTGATCGGCGGTTCGGCGGCGGCGCCGTCGATGATCGCGGCGTTCCGCGATGATTTTGGCTGTGAGACGATCCATGCCTGGGGCATGACCGAGACCAGCCCGCTGGGAACCGCCAACCAGATCAAGGGCAAGCATCTTAATCTCGACGAAAAGGCGCTGGCGGCGCTGCGGCTGGGGCAGGGGCGCCCGCCGTTCGGGATCGACCTGCGCATTGTCGACGAGGCGGGCAAGCCGTTGCCGCATGACGGCAAGGCCGAGGGGGCGCTCCAGGTGCGCGGGTACTGGGTGGTCGATACCTATTTCAACAAGGAAGAAAGCGCTCTGACCGGCGATGGCTGGTTTGATACCGGCGATGTTTCGACCATCGACCCCGATGGTTTCATGGTGATCCGCGATCGCACCAAGGACATCATCAAATCGGGAGGCGAGTGGATCTCGTCGGTCGATCTGGAGGGCATCGCGGTGTCGCATCCCGGCGTGGCGATGGCTGCCGCGATCGGGGCGAAACATCCGAAATGGGATGAGCGGCCGATCATCGTCGCGGTCAGGGCCGATGGCGCCGATCCCAGCGTCGAGGAGATTCTCGCGCTTTACGACGGCAAGGTCGCCAAATGGCAGATCCCCGACACGGTGGTGTTCACCGATGCGATCCCGTTGAACGGGACCGGCAAGATGCTGAAGAACAAGCTGCGCGAGCAGTTCGGCAATGTGTTGATCGATGCGGGGGTGACGGCATGAACAAGGCGATAAGAGCGGTCGAGGCGCCGCCGGAATGGGCAGAGGATTATGAAGCCGCGCTCAAGGCGCTGGACGCGGCCAAGGACAGCTGGGCCAGAACCGGAATTCAGGAACGCATCGCTCTGCTGGAGGCGGTCAAGGACAGCCTGATGCCGGTGGCCCAGGGCTGGGCCGAGACGGCGGCGCGCAAGAAGCTGATCCCGGACGGCTCGCCGCTGGTCGGGGAGGAATGGACCTCGGGGCCATATGCGCTGATGTCGGGGTGCAACGGGCTGATCGAGACGTTGAGCCGGATGGAAGGCAAGGCCTATGTCGAAGACCTGCCCACCCGCCTGTTGCCGACCGGGCAGACCGCCGTGAAGGCGGTGCCGCATACGCTCTGGGACCGGCTGATCCTGTCCGGGGTCACGGCCGAGATCTGGATGCAGAAGGGGGTGAACACCGCCAATCTGAAGAAACATGCGGCATTGGTCTATGACACGCCCGCGGCGCAACGCACGGGCAAGCTGGCGCTGGTGCTGGGAGCGGGCAACGTCGCGTCGATCGCGCCGCTCGACGTGTTCCACAAGCTGTTTGTGGAAAACCAGGTGGCAATCCTGAAGATGAACCCGGTCAACGACTACCTGACCGATTATCTGAGGGCGGCGCTGAAGCCGCTGATCGAGCGCGATTTCGTGCGCATCGTGAAGGGCGAGGGCGCGGCGGGGGCATGGTTGTGCGAACATCCCCTGGTCGAGGAGATCCACATCACCGGGGCGGGTGCGACGCATGACGCCATCGTCTGGGGCATGGGCGAGGAGGGGGCCGCCAACAAGGCCAAGGGCACACCGAAGAACACCAGGCGGATCACCTCGGAGCTGGGCGCGGTCTGCCCCACCATCGTGGTGCCGGGGCCCTGGTCGAAGGCCGATCTGAAGTTTCAGGCGCAGCACGTGGCGACGCAGAAGCTGCACAATTCCGGCTTCAACTGTATCGCCTGCCAGGTGCTGATCCTGCCCAGGGGCTGGGCCCAGGGCGCGCGCCTGCTCGACGAGGTGAAATCGGTGATGCGGGTCTCGACGCGGCTGGCCTACTACCCCGGCGCCGAGGACCGGCTCGAGGGGTTTCGCGAGCATGCGAAAACGGTTGCCGAGGTCGATCGCGGCGCGGCGCCGGCCTGTGTGATCAATGCGGTCTCGGATGACGACTGGTGTCGCCAGACCGAAGTGTTCGCGCCCGCGATGTCGACCCACGAAATGGATGCGCCGGATGCGCAGACCTATCTCGAGAACGCCATTGCTTGGGCCAACGAGGAACTGCACGGCACGCTGGGGGCCAGTATCCTGATCCATCCAGGCACCCTGCACGAGATCGGCCGGAAACGCTTTGAGGAGATCATCGCCGAGCTGCGCTATGGCACCATCGCGATCAACGGCTGGTCGGGCCTGGGCTTTCTGCTGAGCGCCTGCCCCTGGGGGGCTTTTCCCGGCCATACGCTCGACAATGTCGGCTCGGGCATCGGCACGGTGCATAACAGCTTCATGCTGGAGAATACCGAGCGCACGGTGGTGACGGCGCCTTTCCACCCGTTCCCTCGCGGGCTCTTGTCGGGGCAGTTCAGCATGCTGCCGCGACCGCCCTGGTTTATCACCAACCGCAGGCAGGACAAGATCGGCAAGCTGCTGACCGCGTTCCAGTATCGGCCCGGATGGTTGAAACTGCCGCGCATCGTTGTCAACGCGCTGTTGGGATAGCCGGGGGGCCAGGGCGTTTCAGGTTTGCGTCGTGCAATCCGACTCTGAATGCGGGCGCGGCGCGCGTTCGGGCAGCGCGTTGCGAGCCTGGTTTGCGCTGAAACGCCCTACTGGAATTTGCGGAACAGCCGGGTCTTGTCGAACATCTGTTCGAGATTGCTCATGCGTTCGCGCGAGCCGGCCCAGTCGCGCTGTTGCAGCTCGGCGAGCAGGATTTCGAGCAGCAACAGCGAGGTCACGCTGGAATCCCAGGCCGAGGGCACGGCAATGCGGGCGTAAAGCGTGCAATCGGCATGGGCGTGGATAGGCGAGCGCCACTGATCGGTAAAAAGCAGGATGCGCGCGCCCTTTTCCGCCGCGGTTTCGGCCAGCTTGAGGGTGGTGTTCTCATAGCGGCGCACATCGAAGATCACGACCACGTCTTCAGGTTTCACGTCGAGCAGGTAATGCGGCCAGGAGTTGGCGTTGGAGGGGATGAAGGTCACCCCCGGGCGCATCACCTGGAGATGCAGGAAGAGGTAATCCGCCAGTGTCCGGGTGATCCGCCCGCCGACGATATGGACGCTGCGCGCGGGGTCTCCGAGCAGGGTGCAGAACCGCTCGAAATCGTCGAGTTTGACCTGTTCGATGGTGCCGCGGATATTGCCGAACACCGCTTCGGTGAAGCGGTTGAGAATATGCTCCTGCGGTGCGGCGCTGGCCCAGCTGTCATGTTTGGCAATCGGAGTGCTGACGATCGCTTCCAGCTCTTCGCGCAGGCGCTGCTGAAACTCGGGGAAGCCGGAAAACCCGAGCTTCTTGACCATGCGCACCACCGTCGGGGTGGAGACGTCGGCATCCTGCGCCACCTTGGTGATCGAGCCGAGGCCGGAAAACGGAAAATTGCCGAGGATGCTCTGGGCAAGCTGACGCTCGGCGCGGGTCAGGCTTTCATCCAGCCGCGCGAGCTTTTCCGGGATGGTTTCGGCCGTATTGTCCATTTCTGGAACAATAGTGACGAAACAAGAAGGGGTGAAGCAAATTTTTCAGAAATCCGTTGACAGCTTTGGCTCACCTGTCCGACCCTTTCAGGCAAGACGGTGAGTCGAGGTGCTGCCCGCATGGGCATGGCGATCGGTTTGCAGCGGTCTGACTGGGGGGATTGTGACCATCGAGTGGAGCGACAGCGCGTATGTGGTCGAGCAGGGCGGAGCGGCGGGGCCGTTCGTGCTGGTCTGCGAGCATGCCAGCACGCTGATCCCGGTGCCATTGGCGGGGCTGGGGCTGCCGGAAGAGCTGCGCCGGGCGCATATCGCCTGGGATCCCGGCGCGCTGGCGCTGGCGCGGCTCCTGGCGGAGCGGCTGAACGCGCCCTTGCTGGCCGGGGGAATTTCGCGGCTGGTCTATGATTGCAACCGGCCGCCGGACTCGCCCGATGCGGTGCCGGTGCGGAGCGAAGTGCATGACATTCCGGGCAACAAGGGCCTGTCGGATAAGGCGCTGAAAGAGAGGGCGGACAGGATTTACCACCCGTTTCACGCGGCTCTGGAGGCGCTGCTGAACGAACGCGCAGCACCCGTGCTGGTGACGGTGCACAGTTTCACGCCGGTTTATCGCGGCGAGGCGCGCGATACCGAGATCGGCATCCTGCATGACGCCGATGCGCGGCTGGCCGATGCGATGCTGGCGCGGGCGGGGCGGCAGGCGCGCTGGCGGGTCGAACGCAACGCGCCTTATGGCCCCGAGGACGGGGTGACCCATACGTTGCAGCGCCATGCCTTGCCGGGGGGATTGCTGAACGTGATGCTCGAGCTGCGCAACGATCTGTTGATGACGCAGGAGGATCTGGTTGCGATGGCCGCTTTGCTGGGCGACTGGCTGGAAGACGCGGCGCGAGATTGCACAGCGGGCGGGGCGGCGACATGAGGGTGATGCGCGGCTATATCCGGGCTGTCGATGCGGTGAATTACCGGCTCGGCCGGATTGTCATGTATGGCATCTTCGGGATGATCGCGGTGCTACTGTGGTCGTCGATTTCCAAGACCTTCCTGCTGCCGTCATTCTGGACGCTGGAAATCGCCCAGTTCGCGATGGTGGCCTATTACATGCTGGGCGGGCCGTATTCGATCCAGCTGGGCGCGAATGTGCGCATGGACCTTTTCTATCACAGATGGACCACCCGGCGAAAAGCCTGGTTCGATGCCTTTACCGTGTTGTTCCTGCTGTTTTATCTCGGGGTGCTGCTCTATGGCGCGATGGGTTCGATGGCCTATTCGCTGGGCTATTTCGGCGATCAGCCATTGGCCTTCTGGGGCCAGTTCCTGTGGGCGTTCCTGAGCGGTGGGTTTGACGGCGCCGGGGAGATGCTGGGCTATCTCGAACGCAGCCCGACGGCCTGGCGGCCGGTGCTCTGGCCGATCAAGCTGGTGATGTGCATCGGTGTTTTCCTGATGCTGTTGCAGGCGGTGTCCGAACTTCTGAAAGACATCCTGCGCCTGCGCGGTGAGGACATCTGATGTCATACGAGATGATCGCCATCTTCATGTTTTCGTCGATGATGCTGATGCTGTTCACCGGCCAGCGGGTGTTCGGCGCGATTGGCGGCGTGGCGGCGGCGGCGGCCCTGATGCTCTGGGGCACGGGCGGCAGCGACTTGCCGTTCTCGGCGGCGATGAAGCTGATGAAATGGTATCCGCTGCTGACCCTGCCGATGTTCATCTTCATGGGTTACGTGCTGAGCGAAAGCCGGATCGCCGACGATCTCTACAAGATGTTCCATGTCTGGATGGGGCCGGTGAGCGGCGGGCTGGCGATCGGCACCATCGGGCTGATGGTGCTGATTTCGGCGATGAACGGGCTGTCGGTGGCGGGCATGGCGATCGGGGCGACCATCGCCTTGCCGGAACTTCTGAAACGCGGCTATGACAAGCGCATGGTGACAGGGGTGATCCAGGCCGGATCGAGCCTCGGGATCCTGGTGCCGCCATCGGTGGTGCTGGTGCTCTATGCGATGATCGCGCGCCAGCCGGTGGGGCAATTGTGGCTCGCCGGAATCGTGCCGGGGCTGATGATGGCGGGGATGTTCATCCTCTACATCTACATCCGCTGCCGGATCAATCCGAAGCTGGGGCCGGTGCTGCCGCCGGAAGATCGCGACAGCGTGAGCACCGCCGAAAAGCTGCGCCTGCTGCGCGCAGGGCTGCTGCCGCTGGCGATTTTCGCGGCGATGATGGTGCCCTTCGTCAACGGCTGGACCTCGCTGGTGGAAAGCTCGGCCATCGGTGCGATGACCGCTTTCGCCGCCGCCGTGCTGAAACGCAGGATGACGCGAAAGGTATTCGAAACCTCGGTGCGTCAGACGCTGGCGATTTCCTGCATGTTCATGTGGATCATCGTGGCGGCGATGGGCTTTGGCGCGGTGTTCGACGGGCTCGGCGCGGTGAAGGCGATCGAGGATCTCTTCACCGAGCGTCTCGCGCTCGATCCCTGGATGATCCTGATCCTGATGCAGCTGAGCTTTCTGCTGATGGGCACGTTTCTCGACGATACCGCGATGCTGGTGATCGTCGCGCCGCTCTATATCCCGCTGGTCGATGCGCTCGGGTTCGATCTGATCTGGTATGGTGTGCTTTACACGATCACCACGCAGATCGCCTATATGACACCGCCGTTTGGCTATAACCTGTTTCTGATGCGGGCGATGGCGCCGCCGGAAATCACCCTGCGCGACATCTATGCCTCGATCACGCCTTTCGTGATGGTGATGGTCGGGGCGCTGACGCTGATCATGGTGTTTCCGCAGATCGCGCTCTGGCTGCCCGACTATGTGTACGGAAAATAAACGAGAGATCCCCGGTCCAGGGGACGGAGACGAATTTCAACCAAACCGACAAGGAGAAAAGTCATGACCACAAGACGCAAGTTTCTCAAGGGGGCCGCTGTTGCCGCTCCGGCCGCGCTGGCCACGCCGGCGCTGGCGCAATCCAAGATCAAATGGCGGATGCAGACCTATGCCGGCCCGGCGCTGGCCGAGCATGTGGTCAAGCCCGCGATCGACCAGTTCAACAAGATCGCCGGTGACGAGATGGAGATCGAGCTGTTCTTTGCCGATCAGCTGGTGCCCACCGGCGAGCTGTTCCGTGCCATGCAGAAGGGCACGATCGACGCGGTGCAATCGGATGACGACAGCATGGCATCGCCCACCGAAGTGACCGTTTTCGGGGGCTATTTCCCGTTTGCGCTGCGCTATTCCCTGGATGTGCCGGTGCTGTTCAATCAATACGGGCTGAAGGAAATCTGGGAGGAGGAATACGCCAAGGTCGGGGTCAAGCACATCTCGGCAGGCTCCTGGGATCCGTGCCATTTCGCCACCAAGGATCCGATCAATTCGCTCGCGGATCTCGAGGGCAAGCGGGTGTTCACCTTCCCGACCGCCGGGCGCTTCCTGTCGAAATTCGGGGTCGTTCCGGTGACCCTGCCGTGGGAGGATATCGAGGTTGCGGTTCAGACCGGCGAGCTTGACGGCATCGCCTGGTCGGGGATCACCGAGGACTACACCGTGGGTTGGGCCGATGTGACCAACTATTTCCTGACCAACAACATCTCGGGCGCCTGGATCGGGCATTTCTTTGCCAACATGGACCGCTGGAACGAACTGCCCGAGCATCTGAAGGAGCTGATGCTGGTCTGTGCCGATTCGAGCCATTACTACCGGCAATGGTGGTATTGGGGCGGCGAAGCGGCGCTGCGGGTGAACGGGCCGAAGATGAAGCTCACCGCGATTCCCGATGCCGAGTGGGATCAGGTCGAAGCGGCGGCGATGGAATTCTGGGACGAGATCGCCGCGGAATCCGAGACCAAGGCCAAGGTTGTCGGCAAGATCAAGGAATACAATGCCGTGATGGCCAAGGCGGGCCGTCCGTATCGCTATGGCTGAGGCCTTGCACAACCGGCTCTTTTGAGCTTGAGAGAGCTTGTACGGGCCCCGGAGATGCTTCGGGGCCCGGGCAAAACGGGGAACGGAAAAGGGAGTGCGGCCAATGCCGGGCGCGATGAGTTTTGATGAGCTGAAATCGGCTGTCGCCGAGGGCCGGATCGACACGGTTCTGGTCTGCCTCGTGGATATGCAGGGCCGTCTGATGGGCAAGCGCTTTGTGGCGCAGCATTTCGTCGACAGCGCCTGGGAAGAGACCCACTGCTGCAACTACCTGCTGGCCACCGATCTGGAGATGGCGACGCCGGATGGCTATGCCGCGACCAGCTGGCGGGCGGGCTATGGCGACTATGTGATGAAGCCGGATCTGGATACGATCCGGCCGATGCCCTGGCTCGAAGGCACCGCCATGGTGCTGTGTGATGTGCTGGATCATCACAGCCATGAAGAGGTGCCGCATTCGCCACGCGCGATCCTGAAGAAACAGGTGGCGCGGGCGATCGGGATGGGCCTGACGCCGATGATGGCGACCGAGCTGGAATTCTTCCTGTTCGAGGGGACTTACGAGGAGAACGGGCGCGCGGGCTATCGCGATCTGACCCCGATCAGCTCCTATAACGAGGATTACAATATCCTTCAGACCACCAAGGAAGAGCGCGTCATGCGCCCGTTGCGCAATCACCTTTATGCGGCGGGCATTCCGGTGGAAAACTCCAAGGGCGAGGCCGAGGCCGGGCAGGAGGAGCTGAACATCCGTTACGGCGCCGCGATGGACTGCGCCGACTTTCACACCATCGCCAAACACGCGACCAAGGAGATTGCCTGGCAGCATGGCGTGTCTGCGTCTTTCCTGCCGAAATGGCATCACGACAGGGTCGGCTCGTCGAGCCATGTGCATCAATCGCTGTGGCGGGACGGCAAGAATGCCTTCCACGACCCGGCGGGAGAATTCGGCATGTCGGCGATGATGAAGAGCTACATGGCCGGGCTGATCAAATATGCGCCCGAGACCACCTATTTCCTGGCGCCCTACGTCAACAGTTACAAACGCTTCATGAAAGGCACTTTCGCGCCGACCAAGACGGTCTGGTCGGTCGACAATCGCACCGCCGGATTCCGGCTTTGCGGCGAAGGGACCAAGGCGGTGCGGATGGAATGTCGGATCGGTGGGTCCGACCTCAACCCCTATCTGGCGCTGGCGACCCAGCTGGCCTCGGGGCTGGCCGGGATCGAGGAGCAGCTGAAGCTGGCGCCGCCCTCCAAAGGCGATGTCTACGAGGCCGAAAAGGCGCGCGAGATCCCGGCATCGCTGCGCGAGGCGGCGGAAACATTGAACAAATCCAAGATGTTGCGCGCAGCGCTGGGCGACGATGTAGTGGAGCACTACACGAGGTGCGCAACCTGGGAGCTGGAAGAATTCGACCGGGTGGTGACCGATTGGGAAATCGCCCGCGGCTTTGAGAGGGCATGAGCATGGCCGAGACGATCAAGTGCATTTCGCCGATTGACGGCTCGGTCTATGCCGAGCGCCCGGTGCTTTCGCCCGAGGCGGCGCAAGCCGCAGTGGAGCGCGCCCGGGCGGCGCAGAAGGCCTGGGCCGCGCGCTCTCTGGCCGAGCGGATTTCGCTGGTGCGACTCGGTGTCGAGCTCATCGGCAAGATGAACGACGAGATCGTGCCGGAACTGGCCTGGCAGATGGGCCGGCCGGTGCGCTATGGCGGCGAGTTCGGCGGCTTCAACGAGCGCGCCAGCTATATGGCGGATATCGCGAAAGACGCGCTGGCGCCGATCGTGCTGGAAGATTCCGACGATTTCAAACGCTACATCGCGCGCGAGCCGCACGGGCTGGTGCTGGTGGTGGCGCCGTGGAACTACCCTTACATGACCGCGATCAACACGGTGGCGCCGGCCCTGATCGCCGGCAATGCGGTGATGCTGAAACATGCCAGCCAGACGCCGCTCGTGGGCGAGCGCATGGCCGAGGCGTTTCACGCGGCGGGCATACCGGCGGACGTGTTCTCGAATGTGTTCCTGTCGCATGATCTGACAACGGAGATGATCGCCCGGGGGAGTTTCGGCTTCGTCAATTTCACCGGTTCCGTTGGCGGCGGACGCGCGATCGAGCGGGCGGCTGCGGGCACGTTTACCGCTGTCGGGCTGGAATTGGGTGGCAAGGATCCCGGCTATGTGATGGAGGATGCGAACCTCGATGCTGCGGTGGAAACGCTGATCGACGGGGCAATGTTCAATTCCGGGCAATGCTGTTGCGGGATAGAACGGATTTACGTGGCCGAAAGTCTGTTTGACGGCTTCGTGGAAAAGGCGGTGAAAATCGTCTCGGGCTATGTGCTGGGCAATCCGCTGGATCAGGCCACGACGCTGGGACCGATGGCACAGGTGCGCTTTGCCGACGAGGTGCGCGCGCAGACCGAAGAGGCGGTGGCGGCGGGGGCGAAAGCGCTGATCGATCCGGCGCTGTTTGCGCGCGACGGCGGCGCTTACCTGATGCCGCAAATCCTTGTGAACGTGGATCATTCGATGCGGGTGATGCGCGAGGAAAGCTTCGGCCCGGTTGTCGGGATCATGGCCGTGAAGGATGATGCCGAAGCCCTGCGCCTGATGAATGACAGCGAATTCGGGCTGACCGCGTCGCTCTGGACGCAAGACATCGCCCGCGCCGAGCGCATCGGCCAAGCCCTTGAAACCGGGACGGTTTTCATGAACCGCGCCGATTATCTCGATCCCGGCCTGTGCTGGACCGGATGCAAGAATACCGGCCGGGGCGGCGGGCTCTCGGTGATCGGCTATCACAATCTGACGCGGCCCAAATCCTATCATCTGAGGAAATTGACATGAACTTGACGGCAAACTGGTCCTATCCCACGGCGATCCGCTTTGGCGCCGGGCGTATTGGCGAGATCGCCGAGGCCTGTGCCACGCTGGGGATGAAACGCCCGCTGCTGGTGACCGATCGCGGGCTGGCGGGCCTGCCGATCACCGCGCAGACGCGCGATCTGATGGCGGCTGGCGGGCTTGGCCGGGCGATGTTTTCCGAGGTCGACCCGAACCCGAACGAGACGAATCTGGACGCCGGCGTAAGGGCTTACAAGGAGGGCGGCCATGATGGCGTGATCGCGTTCGGCGGCGGCTCGGGGCTCGACCTGGGCAAGATGGTGGCGTTCATGGCGGGGCAGACCCGCCCGGTCTGGGATTTCGAGGATGTCGGCGATTGGTGGACAAGGGCCGACGGCGATGCAATTGCGCCGATCATCGCGGTGCCGACCACGGCAGGCACCGGGTCTGAGGTTGGACGGGCCAGCGTGATCACCAATTCTGAGACCCATGAGAAGAAGATCATCTTTCACCCCAAGGTGTTGCCCGGGATCGTGATCAGCGATCCCGAGCTCAC
>CBDUGF010000002.1:0-72156 GCA_965366835.1 uncultured Rhodobacterales bacterium | reverse complement strand
TATCGTCTGCACCGTCACGGCGGCGGCGGAACCGAGCCTGATGGGGGATTGGGTAAGGGCGGGCGCGCATGTGAACGTGGTCGGAGCGTCGATCCCTTCCAAGCGCGAGGTCGATGACCGGATGGTGGAACGCGCGGCGATCTGGGTGGATTACCTGCCCTCGGCGCTGGCGCAGGCGGGAGAGATTGTCGACATGATCGGCGCCGGGGCGCTGCGCGAGGGCGATTTGCGCGGAGAAATCGGCGCGTTGCTTCTGGGTGAGATCGGCGGGCGCGAGGCGCCTGAACAGATCACCGTTTACCGTTCGCTCGGAATCGCGGCCCAGGATCTGGCTGCGGCGCATCATGTGCTGGGTCGCGCGCGGGCCGAGGGACGTGGGCAGAAAGTGGACTTCTGACGCGGCGCGTCCTGGCGTCTGGCCATTGGGCAAGGCGAGAGATGAACACCAAAGAGGAGCAGGGCAATGATCGTCAAACACCTGGATGATATTCTGGACACCGAGGCGCACGTGACCGGCGAGGCGTTCGAGAGCCGCCGGTTGTTGCTGGCCGAGGATGGGCTGGGCTATTCGCTGCATGATACGGTGGTGGCGGAGGGCAGCGAGCAGCATCTGCACTACAAGAACCACATCGAAAGCAACTATTGCATCGCGGGCGAGGGCGAGGTCGAGAATATCGCCACCGGCGAGGTGTTTCCGCTGAAGCCAGGCTCGCTTTACACGCTTGATCGCAACGAGGCGCATGTCATCCGCGCGGGCAAGGGCGGGCTGCGGTTCGTTTGTATCTTCACGCCGGCGCTGACCGGGCGGGAGGTGCATGACCAGGACGGAAGCTATGGTTTGCCGGAGGGGTGAGGCGTTCTGGAGAGGCCGGATCGCCCCGCCGCGCGCCCACCCGCCCACCCCGCGCGCCGGGGCGATCCTCGTGTTGCTGCTTCGGGTTGGCCGAGGGTGGACAGCGGTGAAGCCTCCGGCGGGGATACTTCGGGCAAGATGAAAACCGGGCTGAGCGCAAGCCTCAGGCACGATCCGAGGGATGGTTGACACCGTCATGCCAGCCGAGCGGTTCGTAATCCGCCGGGTTGACGCCCTCGAGCGCGCCGAGATTGACGCCATATTCATTCGGGTTCGAGCGGCGGCGATGATGCGTGTAGATGCCGCAGGTCCTGCAGAAATAGTGCCGCGCGGTGCCGGTGTTCCATTGGTAGAGCGTGAGATTGCCCTCGCCCTTGACGATCTCGAGCGCGTCGAGTGGCACCGTGAGCGTGGCGGCGGCGCGGCGGCGGCAGAAGGAACAATCGCAATGGCGCGCTTCGCTGAACGGCACCGAGGGTGTGACGCTGAGCTCGACCGCGCCGCAATGGCAGGTGAGCCGCAGGGGAGAGGGCATCGGCGGGCTCATCTCCGGCGCCCGATCCGGGGGATGCGCGAGGGGTCGTAGCGGGCTTCAGGATGCGGCGGCTGACCTTCGTTGCGTTGCCAGAAACGCCCGCCGCCGCGGCGCAGGAAGACCGGCAGGGTCGCCAGGATGCCGATCACGAAACCGCCGGCATGAGCCCAGTAGGCGACGCCGCCGACATTGGCGTTGGCTGTCATTGCGCCGGAGAATTGCAGCGCGAACCAGACAGCCAGCATGATCCAGGCCGGGATGGTGAATATCCGGAAGAAGATGATGATGATCAGCAGGATGTCGATCTTGGCCCTGGGAAACAGCAGGAGATAGCCGCCCATAACCCCGGCGATCGCGCCCGAGGCGCCGACCGTGGGTACCATCGAGTTGGGTCCGGAGAGCACATGGACATAACCGGCGCCAAGGCCGCAGAGCAGGTAGAAGACGAGGAAGCCAAGATGGCCCATTTCGTCTTCGAGATTGTCGCCGAAGATCCAAAGGAACAGCATGTTGCCGGCAAGATGCATGAAGCCGCCATGCAGGAACATCGAGGTGAGCAGGGTCTCGTAGCCATCGCCCTGGCTGATCCGGGCGGGCAGGATGGCCCAGTCATAGAACAGCAGGGAAAGCGCGCGCGGATCGTTGAACAGGCTGACATAGCTGAGGAATGCCAGCACGTTGAGGCCGATCAGCAGATAGGTGACATAGGGCGTGCGCCCCGACGGATTGTGATCGCGGATCGGAAACATGGGCGCCACGCTAGCCGGTTTCCCCATGGGGGGGAAGCGGCAATGGCGCAGCCGGAACAGGCCATCGCGCAGTTGTGTTTTGATTGCCGGCTGGGTTGCGCCATGATGCGGGTATGAGGATCCTGGCGACAATGCTTTGCTTGATGGTGCCCGCCGAACTGGCGCAGGCCGGTGCCTGCCCGCCGGCGCCGGATCATGCGGTGGCCTTCGCCCGTCTGGTTGAAGCGATCCGCACGGCGCCGGACCAGCGCCTCGCGCGTGCGATCAGCAACGACATGTGGGCGCTCTGGGCCGATGCGCCCGACGCCGCGGCGCAGGTGCTGCTCGACCGTGGCATGGCCCGCCGCGCAGCTTTCGATCTGGCCGGGGCGTTGGCGGATTTCGATGCTCTGGTGGCCTATTGCCCGGATTATGCCGAGGGTTACAACCAGCGTGCTTTCGTCAATTTCATACGCAAGGATTACGCACGCGCACTTGTCGATCTTAACCGCGCGCTTGAATTCACGCCGACCCATCTCGGCGCACTGTCGGGGCGGGCGATGACGCTGATCGCGCTGGGGCGGAACGAGGCGGCGCAGCATGATCTGCGCGTCGCGGTGAGCCTGAACCCCTGGTTGGCAGAACGCGGCTTGCTGAAACCCGAGCCTTCGGGCAAGAGCGCCCCGGATTTGTGAGCTGTTTTCAGCCGGTGAACGGCTGGCTGCGCACCCGGCGGCGGGCGCGGCGCCACGAACGGGTGACGGCGCGGAAGATCAGGTAGAGCGCGACGAAGAGCACCGCCAGCACCGCAAAGCTCTTGAGCCAGCCGAGGAGCATCCAGTGCAGCGGTGCGCCGGTATCGAGCCGCAGCGACGCGATGATCGCGGCAAATACCACCACGGTGATCAGTTCGCCATTGTTGGAACCACGCATGAACGGGATGCGCCGCCAGAACTTGAAATTGGCGATCCGGTCGGCGGTAAAGACATAGATCAGCCACAGCCCGATCAACCCGTAGCGCAGACCGGGATGGAAATCCTGCGGCTGATAGCCCGACAGGAACAGCCCCGTGGACACCAGCGCCACCGGCACAAAGGCGATGCCGAGGGCGATCAGCATGCCGCGCTGAAAGGCGCGGTGCAGGCGGGAGCGGTTATGAGCAGCGGTTTTTTCCATGCAGGCAGGATTAACCAAGAATATGGGCGAGATTTTGGCATATGCGGGGTTTTCTGGCGCTTTACACGGAAAATTCCGTGGCTATGGTCCGCGCCAGTGCGGGCGTGATGGAATGGTAGACATATCGGACTTAAAATCCGAAGGGGGCAACCCCGTGTGGGTTCGAGTCCCACCGCCCGCACCAAAGTTGTTTCGCGCAGCGGAAAGACAGGTTCGATCTGCTAGAGACAGCCGGTGGCAATCGGTTCGCAGAATGGATGAGCGTTTCGATGGAGCCAGGTCGCTCTGATCCTCTGCGCCATTGCCTTTTTACTTGCGTTCAGCCGGAGATCGGCGGGGTTTGCTGGAGCCTGGTTACGCCTTTGCGGTTATGGCGGGCGCAGAATCGGCCTAGGGTGAGGCGAAACCATGGGGAGACATGGATGACAGGCGCGCTGAACGGCATACGCATTCTCGATTTGAGCCGGATCCTGGCCGGGCCGTTTGCGACCCAGCTTCTGGGCGATTTCGGGGCCGATGTGATCAAGGTGGAACGGCCCGGGCGGGGCGACGACACCCGCAGCTGGGGGCCGCCATTCGTTCAAGGTCCGGAGGGCGATTTGCCGGAAAGCGCCTACTATCTGAGTGCCAATCGCAACAAGCGCTCGATCGCGGTGAACATGGCCAGCGAGGAGGGCGCGGCGCTGATCCGCAAGCTGGCGGGGAAGTGCGACGTGCTGGTCGAGAATTTCAAGCCGGGAGGATTGAAGCAATACAGGCTGGATCACGAGAACCTGTGTGCGGCGCATCCGGGGCTGATCTATTGCTCGATCTCGGGATTCGGGCAAAGCGGGCCGAATGCGCATCGCCCGGGCTATGATCTTCTGGCGCAGGGCGCTTCGGGGATCATGGCGATCACCGGCGCGCCGGAGGGTGAGCCGATGAAGGTCGGGGTCGGCATCGCCGATGTAATGTGCGGCATGTATGCGGCCAATGCGATCCAGGCGGCGCTGCGCCATCGCGACCGGACCGGGGAGGGCCAGCATATCGACATCGCGCTGGCCGATGCGACGATGAGCTGGCTTGTCAATGCCGGAACCAATTACCTGATGGATGGGCGCGAGGAGCGGCATGGCAATGCGCATCCCAATATCGTGCCTTATCAGGTGTTTGAATGCATGGATGGGCACGTGATCGTGGCGGCCGGGAATGACGGGCAGTTTGCGCGATTCTGCGGGATATTGGGGCAGGACGGCTGGGCGGAGGATGCGCGCTTTGCCACCAATCCGGCGCGGTTGGCAAATCGGGAGGCGCTGATTGCGTTGATCGGCGCGGCGCTTGAGGGCTGGGCCAAGGCCGGTCTGATCGCGGCGATGGAGGCCGCGGGCGTGCCGGGCGGGCCGGTCAACACGCTGTCGGAGGTGTTTGAAAGCGATCAGGCGCGGGCGCGGGAGATGAAGATTTCGATGCCGTTTGCGGGGGCGAAGGGTGGAAGCGTCGATCTGATCGGCAACCCGGTGAAATTCTCGGCGACGCCCGTGGAATACCGCCGCGCGCCGCCGCAATGCGGGGCCGACACGGACGAGATATTGAACGAATGGCTGGGCGAAGCCCGGCAGGCAGGGGACTAGGACATGCATTATCTGAACGACAATCACCGGGCGTTGAAGGAGGCGGCGCGCAAGTTGGCTGAGGGCGTGATTGCGGAGCGCGCGGCGGAGGTGGACCGCAGCGAAGCCTATCCCTGGGACAATGTGAAGGCGCTGACCGGGGCCGGGTTCATGGGGATGACGATTCCCGAGGAATATGGCGGGCAGGGCTTGAGCTATTTCGATGCGGTGCTGGTGGTCGAGGAGATGGCGAAGGTCTGTGGTGTGACGGCGCGGATCGTGGTCGAGGCCAATATGGGCGCGATCGGGGCAGTGATGCGCTATGGCTCCGAGCCGCAGAAGCGGCTGGCGGCGGAATTGGTTCTGGCTGGGGACAAGCCCGCGATCTGCATTACCGAGCCGGGGGCGGGAAGTGCGGCGACGGAGATGACGACGACAGCGGAGAAGGTGCAGGGCGGCTATGTGCTCAACGGCGTCAAGCACTGGATTACCGGCGGCGGCGTGTCGAAGTTCCACCTGATCTTTGCGCGGATTATGGAAGCGGGCGAATTCCAGGGGATTGGCGGGTTCATCGCCATCCGCGACGAGACCAGGGGCTTGAAGATCGGGCGGCGCGAGCCGGCGATGGGGCTGCGCGGCATTCCCGAGACCGAGGTGATCTTCGAAGACATGGAGGTGAGCGACGATATGGTCGTGATCCCGCCGGAGGGGGCGAAGCGCGGTTTTGCCGGGCTGATGAACGCCTATAACGGCCAGCGGATCGGCGCGGCGACGGTGGCGCTTGGCATCGCTCAGGGGGCGTATGAGCTGGCGCTGGACTATGCCCAGACGCGCCAGCAGTTCGGGCGGCCGATTGCCGAGTTCCAGGGCTTGCAATGGATGCTGGCGGATATGTCGATCGGGCTCGGCGCAGCGCGGGCGCTGATCCATAATGCGGCGTTGAACGGCGGCGCGGGATTTCCGGATATGCGCGAGGCGGCGCAGGCCAAGATCCTGGCCAGCGAGACGGCGATCAGGGTGACCAACGATGCGCTGCAACTTCATGGTTCGGCGGGGTATTCGCGCAACCTGCCGCTGGAGCGGATGGCGCGGGATGCGCGGATGTTCACCATCGGCGGCGGCACGGCGCAGGTTCTCAGAACGCAGGTGGCGGGCAGCCTTCTGGGCATGAAGGTGCCGCAGACGAGGGACGGTTATGCCAGGCTGGCCGAGGGGCGGCGATGAGCTCTCATGCCGAGCTGATCGCGCGCTATCTGGCGCGGGCCGGGTGCCGCCATGCGTTTGGCATGCCGGGGGGCGAGGTCCTGGTGCTGCTGGAGGCGCTGCGGGCCGATGGCATCGAGTTTCATATGGTTCGCCATGAGAACAGCGGCGGCTTCATGGCCGAGGGCAGCTGGCATGCGACCGGGGCGCCGGGAGTTTTGCTGACCACGGTGGGGCCGGGGCTGGCCAATGCGGTCAACTCGGTGGCCAATGCGCTGCTGGAACAGGTGCCGCTGATTGTGCTGTCGGGCTGTATCGATGCGGGCGAAGCGGAGCGGTTTACCCACCAGGTGATCGACCAGCAGGCGTTGATGGCGCCGGTAACCAAGGCCAGCATCCGGGTGGCGCCGGGGGCGGCGGCGGAAGCTGTGCAAAAGGCGCTGTCGATTGCGCTGAGCGATCCGATGGGGCCGGTGCATCTGGATTTGCCGGTGGGGCTGGCGGCTTTGGAGGCGCCGGATGCGGCGATCTCGCCCGCGCCGGTGCGGGCGGGATGGAGCGATGGCGGGTCGTTGGCGCAGGCGGCACGAATGCTGGCCCATGCCGAGCGGCCGATCATCCTGGCCGGGATGGGCGCGATGCAGCATGATGCGGGCGAAGAGATCGCGGCGCTGGCGCAGGCGCATGGCATCCCGGTGCTGACCACCTACAAGGCCAAGGGCGTGATGGACGAGCGCGATCCGCTGTGCCTGGGCGGGCATGGGCTTTCGCCGCTGTCGGATCGGTTTGTTCTGCCGCTGCTCAAGGCCAGCGATTGCGTGATCCTGGCAGGGTATGACCCGATCGAGATGCGCAGCGGATGGATCGCGCCGTTTGCAGCGGAGCATGCGATTGACCTGGTGCATGCGCGGATCGAACACGGCATGCACGGCAGCGCCTGCCGCGTTGTCGGGGATGTGCGGGCGATGCTGGCGGCGCTGCGCGGGGCGGTGCGCCAACGGCTTGGCCCGGCCTGGCCCGGCGGCGAGCCCGCGGCGGCGCGCGAGGCGCTTGACGAGATGTTCAAGAGCCCGGGCACATGGGGGCCGCATGAGGTATTTGCGACGTTGCAGGAGAGCCTGCCCGAGGGCGCGATTGTCACGGTGGACAGCGGCGCGCATCGCATTCTGATGAGCCAGATGTGGCGTTGTGCGCGGCCCGGCACGTTGCTGCAATCTTCCGCGTTCTGCACCATGGGCGTAGCCGTGCCGCTGGCCGCGGGGGTGGCGGCGGCAAGCGATGCGCCGGTGCTGGCGGTGGTGGGTGACGCAGGATTCGACATGACCGCCGGAGAGCTGGCCAGCCTGCGCGATCTCGGGCGGCAACTGACCATCGTGGTGCTGCGCGATGACAGCCTTGCGCTGATCGACAAGAAGCAGGCGGCGATGCAGCTGCCGCGTCACGGGGTGGCTTTCGAGGCCAGCGACGCCGCCGCAATAGCCCGCGCCTATGGCGGAAACGGCCATGACGTGACGAATCGCACCGGGCTGGAAACGGCTTTGACAGAGAGCTGGGAAAGTGAGTTTTTCACAGTCATTTCATGTAGAATCCTCAAGGAATCCTATGACGGGGCGTTTTGAGCCACCGGGAAAACCGCAATTCAAGGGTTCTGGTGTTTGGGTGTGGACAACTGGGGCCGATGCCGCGCATTCTGGTCAGCGACCCGGTTTTGCGCTTTATTGCGCGCGGGTAGGCGGACTGTGCCGCTTGTGAGCAAGTGTGTTGTCTGCCGACGAAAAGATCAAAAAACAAGGGAGATGAACCTAGATGAAACTCAAGCTTATTGCAGCAGCTGCTGCCGGCCTGATGGCCATGAGCCCGGTCCAGGCAGCAGATCAGCAATTCGTGTCGATCGGCACGGGCGGTGTTACCGGGGTCTATTATCCGACCGGTGGCGCGATCTGCCGTCTGGTCAACAAGGACCGCAAGGAGCATGGCATCCGTTGCTCGGCGGAATCGACCGGCGGGTCGATCTACAACATCAACACCATCCGCGCCGGAGAGCTGGAATTCGGCGTGGCGCAATCGGACTGGCAGTACCACGCCTATCACGGCACCTCGTCATTCGAGGATCAGGGCAAGTTCGACAAGCTGCGCGCGGTGTTCTCGGTGCATCCCGAACCTGTGACCATCGTGGCCCGTGCCGACAGCGGCATCAACAATATCACCGACGTGAAGGGCAAGCGTTTCAACATCGGCAATGCCGGCAGCGGTACGCTGGGCACCTGGGAGGTGATCGAAACGGCGATGGGCTGGAGCCGCGACGACCTGGCGCTGGCGGCGCAGATGAAATCGGCGGAAACCTCGGGCGCGCTCTGCGACAACAAGATCGACGGCTATTTCTGGGCCGTGGGCCATCCTTCGGCGCTGACCCAGGAAACCCTCGCCTCCTGCGACGCCAGGATCATCCCGGCCGTTTCCCCGGAAATCGACAAGCTGGTGGCCGAGCGCCCCTATTACCGCAAGGTGGTGATCCCCGGCGGCATGTATCCCGGACATCCCGATGACGTGCCGACCTTCGGTGTCGGTGCGACCTTCGTGACTTCGGCGGATGTGTCTGACGAGGTAGTCTATATCGTGGCCAAGGCGGTGATGGAAAACCTCGAGGATTTCCGCAAGCTGCACCCGGCATTTGCCAATCTGAAGGCCGAGGAAATGATCAAGGACGGCCTTTCGGCGCCGCTGCACCCCGGTGCGATCAAGGCCTACAAGGAACTGGGCCTGATGGAATGACCCAAGTGAGCGGGGGCTTCGGCCCCCGTTCCCGCCTTGATGAGGCACAGAGAGATCAAAAACACCAAAGACGCCGGACAAAGGCGCGCAAGCCCCAATACGAAAACCGGGCCAAACCGGGCAAGGGGCGTGACAAACGGGGGTAGACCATGACCAGCGAAGAGACCAGCGGCACGCAACGTGTCACCGATGCCGGAGCTTTTGCCGCCGATCTGGATGTCGGCGCGCGCAATCCGCCCGGATGGCAGGGCAGCCTGATTGCCGGTGTGGCGCTGCTCTGGGCGGTCCTGCAGGTCTATAACGCTTCGCCCATGCCGGCGCTGATGGCGCAATCGACGGGCATGAACTGGCTCTATGTCAATTCCGACGTCGAGCGCGTCCTGCATCTGGCTTTCGGGCTCACGCTGGCGACGCTGGCCTTTCCGCTGTTCAAGTCGAGCCCGCGTGACGCGATCCCCTGGTATGACTGGATCATGATCGTGGGCGCGTTGTTCTCGACGCTCTATCTGATCGCCAATTCCTCGGCCATCGCCAACCGCTCGGGCCTGCCGACCACGGCGGATCTGACGGCTTCGGCGATCGGGCTTTGCGTCGTGCTGATCGCCACCTATCGGGCGCTGGGCCTGCCGATGGTGATCGTGGCCTTCGTGTTCCTGATGTATGTCTTTTTCGGCGATGCCGAGTTCTTCCCCGATGCGATGCAGTGGAAGGGTGCCAGCTTCGGCAAGGCGATGTGGCATTTCTGGATGCAGACAGAAGGCGTCTTCGGGCTGGCGCTGGGCGTGTCGGCCTCGATGGTGTTCCTGTTCGTGCTGTTCGGCTCGCTGCTCGAAAAGGCCGGAGCGGGCAATTACTTCATCAAGCTGGCCTTTGCCTTGATGGGGCACCTGAAGGGCGGCCCGGCCAAGGCCGCAGTTGTGGCGAGCGCCGCGACCGGGCTGATCTCGGGCTCGTCGATCGCCAACACCGTGACCACCGGCACATTCACTATCCCGCTGATGAAACGGGTCGGGTTCTCGGCCGAAAAGGCCGGCGCCGTCGAGGTGGCCTCGTCGACCAACGGCCAGCTGACGCCGCCGGTGATGGGGGCCGCGGCCTTCCTGATGGTGGAATATGTCGGCATCTCATACCTCGAGGTGGTGAAGCACGCCTTCCTGCCGGCGATCATCAGCTATATCGCGCTGGTCTATATCGTGCATCTGGAGGCCGCCAAGATGGGCCTCGAAGGGCTGCCGCGCACAGGCCCGGCCCGCACCGCAATCCAGCGGCTGATGAGTTTCGTTCTCGGGGTAATCGTGTTCTGTGCGCTGTCGCTGGGGATCTATTACGGGCTCGGCTGGCTCAAACCGCTGCTCGGCGATTGGTCGCTGCCCGGCATGATGGTCCTGTTCCTGATCGTCTATCTGGCGATGCTGAAATGGGCCTCGGCCTATCCGGACCTGACCATCGACGACCCCAATGCGCCGTTCACCGAACTGCCCGAGCCGGGGCCGGTGGCAAAAACCGGCGCTTACTATGTGCTGCCGGTGGTGGTGTTGATCTGGAACCTGATGATTGAACGGCTGTCGCCCGGCCTCTCGGCGTTCTGGGCGACGCTGGCGATGATATTCGTCATGCTGACCCAGCATCCGCTGAAGGCGATGTTTCGCGGCTCCGGCGGGCGGACCTGGGCGCAGGGCTGGGGCGAGTTCATCGACGGGATGATCGCTGGCTCGCGCAACATGATCGGCATCGCCGTGGCCACAGGCACCGCCGGGATCATCGTCGGCACCGTGAGTCTGACCGGCGCGCATCAGGTGATCGGCGAATTCATCGAGGTGATCTCGGGCGGCAATCTGCTGCTCATGCTGATCTTCGTGGCCCTGTTCAGCCTTGTTCTGGGCATGGGCCTGCCGACCACGGCGACCTATATCGTGATCACGTCGCTGATGGCGCCGGTGATCATCGCGGTGGGCGCGAAATCGGGGCTGATCGTGCCGCTGATCGCGGTGCATATGTTCGTGTTCTACTTCGGCATCCTGGCGGACGATACGCCGCCAGTGGGGCTGGCGGCGTTTGCTGCAGCGGCGATTTCCAAGGGCGATCCGATCAAGACCGGGATCATCGGGTTTTCCTACGATGTGCGAACGGCGATCCTGCCGTTCCTGTTCATCTTCAACACCGAGCTGTTGCTCATTGACGTGACGCCATTGAAGGCGGTGTTTGTCTTCATCATTGCGGTGATCGCGATGATGCTGTTTGCGGCGGCGACGCAGAACTGGTTCCTGACGAAATCGAGGATGTGGGAGAACCTGGCGCTGTTGCTGATTGCGTTCACCCTGTTCCGGCCGGGCTTCTGGCTTGACATGGTGGAGGAGCCATGGGTGAAGAAAGAGCCCGCACAACTGATCGAACTGGCCACGGCGGCGGAGGATGACGCCAGCCTGCGAGTGGTGATATCGGGCGAGAATTTCGCCAATGGCAAGCAGGTCACCACCACGGTGCTGCTGCCGTTGGGGGCCAAGGCAGATGGCGATGGCGCGACCCGGCTCGACAAGACCGCTGGAATCGCCTTCCGCCAGGAAGACGATGGCCGGGTCTATGTCGACAACCTGGAGTTCGGCGGCGAGCTTCAGCAACGCGGCATCGATTTCGACTGGGAGGTTCTGGCGGTTGAGGACGAGGCCGACCGGATGCCGAAGGAACTGTTCTATATCCCGGCGCTGGCGCTTCTGGCGCTTGTGATGTGGTTGCAACTCGGGCGGGCGCGCCGTCATGTGCAACCTCAGGCCGCATGAACGGAGGGAATGCGATGAAAACCTTATTGCTGCCGATCGACCTGTTTCACGAAGGCGGCTGGGAAAAGACGCTTGAACATGCGGTCTCGCTGGCCCGGCTGCACGGGGCGAAGCTGCATGTGCTGACCGTGATCCCGGATTACGGCATGTCGATGGTGGGCAGTTACTTTCCCAAGGAGTTTTCCGAGAATGCGGTGGCGGAGACGCGCGCGAAACTGGCCGAATTCGTGGAGAAACATCTGCCGCAGGATATCGTGGCGGATCTGCATGTTCGCCACGGCACAATTTACGAACAGATCATCGCGATGGCCGATCAGGTCGATGCCGACATGATCGTGATGGCCTCGCACCGACCGGAAATGAGCGATTATCTTTTGGGTCCGAACGCTGCGCGGGTGGTGCGCCATGCGCGCCGGTCGGTCACCGTGATCCGATAGCGCCAGCCGAATTTTCTGCGAAAATTCGATGTGGCGGATCGGATTCAGCAACAGCATTCGCCGCCTCGACGGGCGAGACCTGCAAGGGAGGCGCAATCGGTTCGACTGCTGGCCGAAGACAACATGGCGCGACGCGCAGTGCGCGCAGAGAAAGAAGGATAGGTCCATGTCACATGTGTTTCCACGCCATATCAAGGCACCGCCGCCCAAGGCGGTTGCCGGGGATGGCTGCTATCTGATCGACGATGCCGGCAAGCGCTATTTCGATGGTTCGGGCGGAGCCGCGGTGTCCTGCCTCGGGCATTCCGATGCCGGGGTGCGCGAGGCGGTGAAGGCGCAGCTCGATCAGCTGGCCTTTGCCCATACCGGGTTTTTCACCTCCGAACCGGCGGAAAGGCTGGCCGGGATGCTGGCCGCGCGCGCACCGGAGGGGCTGGACCGGGTTTACTTCGTGTCAGGCGGGTCCGAGGCGGTGGAGGCGGCGCTGAAGCTGGCGCGGCAGTATTACCTCGAGATCGGCGAGCCCAAGCGCCACCGGATCATCGCCCGCAAGCAGAGCTATCATGGCAATACGCTGGGTGCGCTGGCGGCGGGGGGCAATGAATGGCGCCGCGAGCCCTTCGCGCCGCTGTTGATCGAAACTTCGCTGGTGTCGCCTTGCTTTGAGTATCGCGGGCGCGGGGAGGGCGAGAGCGCCGATGCCTACGGGCTGCGCGTGGCCAATGAGCTGGAAGCTGAAATCCTGCGGCTGGGGCCTGAAAACGTGATGTGTTTCATCGCCGAAACTGTGGGTGGGGCAACGGCGGGCGCGATTACCCCTGCGCCGGGGTATTTCAAGCGCATCCGCGAGATTTGCGACCAATACGGCGTGTTGCTGATCCTTGATGAGGTGATGTGCGGGATGGGGCGGACGGGGAGCCTGTTTGCCTGCGAGCAGGAGGGAATATCGCCTGATATCGTGACCATCGCCAAGGGGCTGGGCGCGGGCTATCAGCCGATTGGCGCGATGATGTGCCAGGGGCGGATCTATGAGGCGATCTCGGGCGGCTCGGGATTCTTCCAGCACGGTCACACCTATCTCGGTCACGCGGCGGCGGCGGCGGCCGGGGTGGCGGTCCTGACTGCGATCGAGGAGCGCGACCTTCTGGCAAATGTGCGCGACAAGGGCGAGAAACTGCAATCGGCGCTCGAGGCGGCGTTGGGCCAGCATCCACATGTCGGCGATATCCGCGGGCGCGGACTGTTTCGCGCGGTCGAGTTCGTGCAAGACCGCGACAGCAAGGCGCCGTTCGATCCCGCCAAGGGCGTGGCCGGACGGCTCAAGAAGGCGGCGTTCGAGGCCGGGCTGATCTGTTATCCGATGAGCGGCACGATCGACGGGCGACGCGGCGATCATGTGCTGCTGGCGCCGCCCTTCATCATCGAGGACGCCCATGTGGACGAGCTCGTGGACAAGCTGAGCGGGGCGGTCAGGACTGTGATCGGCTGACCGGGCTGCGCTTCCTCTGACCATAAATATCCCGGGGGGACCGGGGGGCTGGCCCCCCGGCATCAAGATAGCCTGCGTGCCGCAGGCACTCATTCGGATCAAGCCCAGCTGACAAGCGGGTGATCGGCGATTTCGACTTTGCCGAAGGCCAGCGGACAATAAAGAAAGGTGCGCTGCGGTTCAGGTTCCGGCGCATGGGCGGGTAGGATTCGCGTCGCCCTGCCAACCCACCGCACCAAGCCGATTTTGCAGGATCAGGTTTTTTTGCTGCGGGGTTTGAGCGGCGCGCGTGAGCGCGCGTTGCCGGCAGAGGTGGTTTTCAGGAGCAGTGTCATCATCTGTCGTTTCTCGGACTGGTCGAGCCCGGTCAGGATGTCGTCTTGCAGGGCGCGCACCACCGGTTTGATTCGGTCGAGCAGGGCGTCGCCATCCAAGGTGATGGCCAGGACTCGGGCACGGCCATCGGTTTCTGACTGCTGACGCAGGATCAAGCCCTTGGCGGCAAGCCGGTCGACCACGCCGCCGATCGTCGCCTTGTCATAGGCGATGGCGCCCGCCAGCTCGGCCTGACCGACGCCCGGGTTTTCGCGAATCGTGGTCAGTGCGGCATATTGGACCGGGGTTATGTCGGCGTCGATCTCGGCCATCCGCTCGCTGAACACAGCCATCGAAATCTGATTGAGGCGGCGGATCAAATACCCGGCCATGTTGGATATTTCGCTCATCTTTCGGTGCCCCGGCTGGGTTGCGGAAGGGATTCTCGTGCGAAGTATGCAATTAAAATTGACGTTTCGCAATATAGTATGTATGCATACTAAAAATCCGAAGCGCTATGGAGGGTGACATGGGCGAAACGCTGGGTACGCTGGAAGAGCTGCCGCAGGATTACCGCGATGACATGGTGAAGGCGGGCGTTGCGCCGCTCTGGCCGATGATGCGCAATGTCTTGCCGCACGGGCGCCCGCAGCCGCAAACGCGGGCAGGCTATTGGAAGTATCAGGCGATAAGGCCGCTGCTGATGCGGGCGGGCGAACTGACACCGGTCGAAAAGGCCGAGCGCCGGGTACTGGTGCTGAGCGATCCGGGGCGCGGCGCCGGTGCGATGCAGGCGACCGCGTCGATCTATCTCGGGCTGCAATTGCTGTTGCCTGGCGAGACGGCACCGGCCCATGTGCACACGCCGTCGGCGGTGCGGATCGTGGTCGAGGGCAAGGGCGGCTACACCGTTGTCGACGGGGAAAAGCTGCCGATGGAAGAGGGCGATCTGGTGCTGACGCCGGGCGGCGAATGGCACGATCATGGCCACGAGGGCGATGAACCAGTGGTCTGGCTCGATGCGCTGGACCTGCCGCTGTTCTACTATCTCGAAGGCTCCTATGCCACCGAAGGCCCGCTTCAGGCCCAGCGCAACCGGCCCGATGCGAGCCAGGTGGAATATCTCGCAAGCGGGCTGGCGCCGACGCGCCGGGCGGGCGCGGGGGTACGGCGCTATCCGATGATGCGCTATCCCTGGGGGCGCACCGAGACGGTGCTGCGCGAGATGTTCAGATTTGGCAGTGAAGGCATCGCCGAGCTCGATTACGTCAATCCCGAGACTGGTGCGGATGTGCTGCCGACGATGGGTTTCACCGCGATGATGCTGCCAGAAGGCGGCACCGAGACACCGCCGCTCAGATCGTCTTCGGCGGCGTTTCACGTGATCAAGGGGCGCGGACGCAGCCGGATTGATGGCGAGGTATTTGAATGGGGCGCGAAAGACACGTTCACCGCCCCGGTGTTTGCCGAGATCGACCATGAGGCCGATGAGGAAAGCTTTCTGGTGCGGGTGCATGATCGCCCGTTGCAGACCAGGCTTGGATATTATGAGGAACGCGCGCGATGAGCGATTATCTGTTTGAGGCTCCCAAGGTTTTTACCATTCCGGTGAAGGGGCAAAGCGCGGCCTATCCGGTGCGTCGGATCTTCTGTGTCGGACGCAACTATGCCGCCCATGCCGCCGAGATGGGCACCGAAGTAGACCGCGAAGCGCCCTGGTATTTCACCAAATCGGCGGCGCATGGGGTGTTGAGCGGGGCGACGCAGCCATATCCGCCGGGGACGCAGAATTATCATCACGAAATGGAGCTGGCCTTCGCCATCGGCAAACCGGTGTTTCGCGCCAATGCGCAACAGGCCGCAGAGGCGATCTATGCCTATGGCTGCGGGCTCGACATGACCCGGCGCGACCGCCAGCAGGACGGCAAGGACACCCGCCGCCCCTGGGATCTGGGCAAGGATGTGGAGGGCTCGGCGGTGTTTGCCGAAATGACCCGGGCCGCTGAATTCGGCAAGGTGGGAGACCAGCGTATTCATCTGGAGGTGAACGGCGAGAGCCGCCAGGACGCGACGCTGGAAGAACTGGTGTGGAGCTGTGAGGAGGTGGTGGCGCATCTGTCGAAATTCTATCACCTGGCGCCCGGTGACGTGATCCTGACCGGAACGCCAGCGGGCGTCGGGCCGGTTGTCGCCGGGGACAGGATCACCGGCGGAATCGACGGGCTGGCGGATATCGCGCTGACGATTGGCGCGGCGGAATAGGCCTGGCGCGGGGCGGAATTTTGAAGAAAAATTCCGGTTCGTTTTCCTGTGAGGAAAACGGCGCAGGACGCGGAGGGAAAGGCATGGTTGAAGAGCGGGTGATCATCGCGGGGGGCGGCATTGGCGGAATGGCCACCGCGATCGGGCTGGCACAGAAGGGCATCCGCTCGATCGTGCTGGAAAAATCCGCGCGGTTCGGAGAGATCGGTGCGGGCATCCAGCTTGGGCCCAACGCGTTTCATGCCTTCGACTATCTCGGTGTCGGCGATGCGGCGCGCAAGATGGCCGTCTATATCGACAACCTCAGGCTGATGGATGCGCTTTCGGGCGAGGAAATCACCCGAATCCCACTGGATGACAGGTTCCGTGAGCGGTTTGGCAACCCTTACGCGGTGGTGCATCGCGGCGATCTCTATGGCGTTTTCCTGCGCGCCAACCAGGCGCATGAATTGGTGGAGCTACGCCCGGATGCGGAGGTGATGGATTATGCGCAGGATTCCGGTTCAGTCACGGCCATTCTGGCAGACGGCGAGCGCATCACCGGGCGAGCGCTGATCGGCGCCGATGGGCTCTGGTCGAACATCCGCAAGCGGGTGATCGGCGATGGCGCGCCGCGGGTGTCGGGCCACACCACCTATCGCAGCGTGATCCCCGTGGAGGACATGCCGGAAGACCTGCGCTGGAACGCGGCGACGCTCTGGGCCGGGCCGAAATGCCACATCGTGCATTATCCGCTGAGCGGCTGGAAACTGTTCAATCTGGTGGTGACCTATCACAACGACGCTGCCGAACCTGTCGCCGGGTTGCCTGTGACCCACGACGAGGTGCGGCGCGGGTTCGAGCATGTCGCGCCGGTTGCGCGCCAGATCATCGACAAGGGCAAGGACTGGAAGCTCTGGGTACTGTGCGATCGCGAGCCGGCGATGAACTGGGTCGATGGGCGGGTGGCGTTGCTGGGCGATGCCGCGCATCCGCAGCTGCAATATTTCGCCCAGGGCGCCTGCATGGCGATGGAAGACGCGGTGTGCCTGGCGGCGGAGATTGCGGGACGGCTGGGCGAGGCTGAGGCCGTGTTGCAGAGCTATCAGGAAAAGCGCCGGCTGCGCACCGCGCGGATACAGCTGCAAAGCCGCGAGATCGGCAGCCATATCTATCACCCTTCCGAGGCCCACGCGGCGCTGCGCAATGCGATCATGCGGGCGAAAACGCCGGAAGATTGGTATGACGATATCGAGTGGCTCTATGGCTCGAGCGGGCTGGAGGGGGCGGTCTCGACCGAAACTTTGCGGGCGGCGCGGGGTTGAATGCCGGGAGCGAGCGGCCAGCCGATGGCCCTTGCGCACCTCTGGTGCGACGCGCTCCCCGGTTTTTTTCAGCTCAGAGGAAGGGAAAAGCACGGCAAAGGGAATCATTGCGCAAAAATAGATATGAAGTATAATTATTATCGAAACGATCTAAACTGGAGGCCCAGGGATGGCGAAGGAAATGCTTCTGATCGAGCAGGCGGACGGGGTCGCGACGCTGACGATGAACCGTCCGGGCAAGCGCAATGCGATGTGCGACGAGTTGCTCGAGGCGCTGGATCGGTTCTTTGCCGCGCCGCCCGACGGGGTGAAGGCCGTGGTCCTGACCGGGACCGAGGGGCATTATTGCTCGGGGCTCGACCTGTCGGAGCACAAGCACCGCGATGCGGAGTCGACGATGCGGCATTCGCGCGGATGGCACGCGGTGATGGACCGGATCCAGTATGGCGGCTTGCCGGTGGTGTCGGCCATGGAAGGCGCGGTGATCGGTGGCGGACTGGAGCTGGCCACGGCGACGCACGTGCGGATCGCGGAGCCATCGACGATTTTCCAGCTGCCCGAGGGGCGGCGCGGCATCTACGTCGGCGGCGGCGCCTCGGTCCGCGTGGGGCGGATTCTGGGCGCCGACCGAATGATCGAGATGATGCTGACAGGGCGCAAATTCGGTGCCGAGGAAGGCCTCGCGCTGGGGCTTTGCCACTACAGCGTGGCGGCTGGCGAGGGGCTGGAGCTGGCGCGGGAACTGGCGGGCAAGATCGCCAGTAACGCGCCGCTGTCGAATTATGTGATGATCCAGGCGCTGAGCCGGATCGAGGATATGGACAAGGCCGGCGGGCTCTTTACCGAGAGCTTATGTGCCGCGCTGACCCAGACCAGCCCGAACGCGATGGAGGGCCTGGCGGCATTCCTTGAAAAACGCCCGCCTAGTTTCGGGGGTTGAGTATGGGTGAGGCAGTGGAGAAAGCCCTGGAAGCCGCGCAGATCAGCGACGCTGCGCTGCGCGGGTTTTTTGGCTATCACATGAAGCGGGCGATGGCTGTATTGCAGGCGGATCTCAACAAGGCGCTCAAGCCCCTGGGGCTGCGGATGGTGACCTATTCGGCGCTGGTGATGATCGTGGAGAATGCCGGGTTGCGCCAAACCCAGCTGGCCGATGCGTTGGCCATCGAGCGGCCAAACCTGGTGGTGATCCTGGATGAGTTGGAGGAGCGCGGCCTGATCACCCGCGACAAGGTGCCGACCGACCGGCGCGCTTATGCCTTGAACCCGACGCTGAAAGGACGCCGACTTTGCGCAGCGGCGACGGCGGCGAACCGAGCTGATGAGGCGCGGCTTTTGCGCGGGCTGGCCGAGGAGCAGCGCGCGCAGGTGATCGCGGCGATGAACCTGATCGAGCGCAGCGGCGCGGCGCAGGAGCGAGGAGTGAAATCATGAAACGGACGACGCGATTCGAGCCACATGACACGGAGCTTGAGCGGCGCGCGGATGGCACGCTGCTCTACCGGTCGAAGCGACCGATGGGCGAAGTGGTGGCGCGCACCGGGGACTGGCTGCATCGCTGGGCCGAAGAGGCGCCCGGGCGGGTCTTTCTCGCCGAGCGCAGCGGCGCGGGCTGGCGCGAGGAAGGTTACGGTGCGGTGCTGGAGCAGGTGCGCATGGTGGCGCAGAGCCTGCTGGCGCGCGGGCTGAACGGCGCCACACCGATCCTGATCCTGTCGGGCAACGGGGTGGATCACGGGATGCTGGCATTGGCAGCGCAATATGCGGGCATTCCGGCTGTGCCTGTGGCCGAGCAATATTCGCTGATCCATGGGGCGCATGGGCGGTTGCAGCACGCCATCGAACTGGTGAAGCCGAAACTGGCCTATGCCGTGGACGCAGAACACTATGGCGAGGCGTTGGACTTGCCCGCGTTCGAGGGGATTGACGTGATCGCCACGCGGCCCGGAAGCCGCGTCGGGGTGACGCCGTTCGCCGCGCTTCTGAAGGGCGACAAAGGGGTCGATGTGGACACGGCGTTCGATCGGGTCACGCCTGATACGATGGTGAAAATCCTGCTCACCTCGGGGTCGACCTCGGCGCCCAAGGGGGTGATCACCACGCACAGGATGATGTGTGTCAATCAGGCGCAGATCCTCGATTCGCTGCCCCAGTTGAAAGACCGGGTGCCGCGGATTCTCGATTGGCTGCCGTGGAACCATGTCTTTGGCGGGTCGCATAATTTCAACATGATGCTGGCCAATGGCGGATCGTTTTACATCGACGATGGCAAGCCGGTGAAGGGGCTGTTCGATCGCACGTTGGAAAACCTGTCGATGGTCACCGGCACGCTGAGCTTCAATGTGCCGGTCGGCTATGGGCTGTTGATCGCGGCATTGAAGACGGATGCGGGGCTGAAGCAGCGCTTTTTCGGGGATCTCGACATGATCTTCTATGCCGGGGCGTCGCTGCCGCAGGACATGTGGCAGGCGCTGGAAGCGATGGCGATGGAGGTGAAGGGCGAGGTGCCGCTGATGACGTCGAGCTGGGGCCTGACCGAGACCGCGCCGGCGGCGATGTTTCAGCAGGAGCCGACCGACAGCGCGGGGCGGATCGGCGTGCCGATGACAGGAATCGAGCTGAAACTGATCCCGGATGCCGACATGCGCTGCGAAGTGCGCTTGCGCGGACCGTCGATCATGCCGGGTTATTTCGCAAACCCGGACAAGACCCGGGAAGCCTTTGACGACGAAGGGTTCTTCATCACTGGCGATGCGATGAAGTTCGTCGATCCGGACGACCCGAACAAGGGTATGAAATTCGACGGCCGGATATCGGAGGATTTCAAGCTCAACACCGGAACCTGGGTGCGCGCGGCGCAGCTTCGCCTCGAGCTGCTGGTGCTGCTGGCGCCGCTGGCCTCGGACCTGGTGGTGACGGGGGCGGATCGGGGGCAGATCGGGGTGATGATCTTTCCCAACATGGGCGAGCTGGCAAAATCCGGCTTCGGCCAGGACGCGCAGGACGGCGCGATGACCGATAGGCTGCTCCTGGGAGAGGTTCACCGCAGGCTGGCGGAACGGGCGCGCGAGGTGTCGGGCTCTTCGGTGTTTGTCGGCCGGGCGATGGTTCTGGCCGAGCCACCCGACATGGGCGAGGGCGAGATGACGGCCAAGGGGAACCTGAATTACCGCCGCGTGCTGGACCGGCGCAAGGCGCTGCTCGAGCGGCTCTATTCCGAGGGCGATCCGGCGGTGACCACGGTTTGACGAAAATGCCGACCGTTGGCCGGGACAGATTGGGAAAACAAGGGAGACGACAATGGTCGATATCAGCAAGGTTCGCGCGATAGATATTCATACCCATGCCGAGGAGCCGTGCGGCTGCCACAGCGATGACGGCTACGATGATCTGCAAGCGACGATGGCGAGCTATTTCGGCGCGCCATGGAAGCATCCTCCCACCGTGCCGCAAACCGCCCAGCATTACCGCGAGCAGAACATCGCGGCGGTGATCTTTCCAGTCGATGCCGAGCGCGAGACAGGGTATCGGCGCTACAAGAACGAAGAAGTGGCCGAACTGGCCGCCGAGAATGACGACGTGCTCATTCCCTTTGCCAGTATCGACCCGCACAAGGGCAAGCTGGGGGTGCGCGAGGCGAAGCGGCTGATGCGCGAATTCGGCATCAAGGGCTTCAAGTTTCACCCCACGATGCAGGGCTTTTACGCCAACGACCGGATGGCCTATGGCCTGTACGAGGCGATTGCCGAGGAGGGCGGTATCGCGCTGTTTCACACCGGGCAGACCGGCGTGGGCAGCGGCATGCCGGGCGGCAACGGGATGCGGCTGAAATATTCGAACCCGATGTACATGGATGATGTGGCGGTGGATTTTCCGGAGATGAGGATCATCCTCGCCCATCCCAGCTTTCCCTGGCAGGAAGAGGCGCTGGCCGTGGCCCAGCACAAGCCGAATGTCTATATCGACCTTAGCGGATGGTCGCCGAAGTATTTCCCCGAGATTCTCGTTAAATACTGCAATTCGATCCTGAAGAAGAAGGTTTTGTTTGGTTCGGACTGGCCGATGATCACGCCTGAGCGCTGGCTGAGCGATTTCGAGAAGATCGCGATCAAGGATGAGCTGCGCGAGGGGATCATCAAGGGTAACGCGGCGCGGCTTCTGGGGCTGGCCTGACGGCAAGGTGGGTTGAGAACCCGCCCTACGCGGGACGGCGCCAGAGGTTGGTGAGCAGAAACAGCCCGGCAGCAAGGCTGACGATGGTGGGACCGGCTGGGGTATCGAACGCGTAGGCCAGCTGTAGCCCGCCAAGGACTGAGGCAATCGCAAGGACAGCGGCAATGAGCGCCATGCGTTCGGGTGTGGCGGCCAGCGGGCGGGCAGCGGCGGCGGGAACGATCAACATCGCGCCAATCAGCAAAACGCCCACCACCTTGATGGCGACGGCGACGACCAGCGCCAGCGCCAGAGTGAGGATCAGCTCTTCGCGCCTGGGGTCGATCCCCGAGGCATAGGCGAGATCGGCGTTCAGCGTGGCGGTAAGCAGGGCCGACCAGCGCCACGCCAGCAGACCCAGAACCAGTGCGGCGCCGCCCCAGATCACCGCCAGATCGGTGTGCGACACCGCCAGGATATCGCCAAAGAGCCAGGCCATGAGGTCGATCTGCACACCTTGCAGAAAGGCCACCGCCACCAGCCCGAAGGCCAGTGCGGAATGGGCGATGACACCGAGCAGAGTGTCGATGGCATGGCCGCGCCCGGATAACCTCGAGACCGTGAGCGCCATGATCAGCGCCACGGCCAGCACGGCGGCGAACACCGGCAGATCGAAGGCCAGGGCGAGCGCCACGCCCAGAATTGCCGCATGCGCCGTGGCGTCGCCGAAATAGGCCATGCGGCGCCAGACCACGAAGGCGCCCAAAGGAGCGGCGGCGAGCGCGACGCCGACACCGGCGAGTGCGGCGCGAATCAGGAAATCATCGAGGAAACTCATTCGGCGGGCTCGTTTTCGTGCGGATGTTCGTGGCTGTGATCGTGGTGGTGTGCGGGGCCGTGGCTGTGATCATGGGCGTGGTCGTGTTCATGCCGGTATAGTGCCAACGCGCCATGGGTGCCCGAGCCGAACAGGGCGCGGTATTCCGGCGCCGAGGCCACCTGTTCGGGCGCGCCGTGGCAGCAGACATGGCCGTTGAGACAGATCACCCGGTCGGAGGCGGCCATCACGACATGCAGCTCGTGGCTGACCATCAGCACGGCGCAGCCGAGCTCGCGGCGTAGTTCTTCGATAGTGCGGTAGAACGCCGCCGAACCTGGCTGATCGAGGCCCTGGGTTGCTTCGTCGAGAATCAGCAACTGGGGGTCGCACAGCAGCGCGCGCGCCAGCAGAACACGCTGAAACTGGCCGCCGGAGAGACCGGCCATTTGCCGCGCGGTGAGCGCACCGGCCCCGGCGCGCTCCAATGCGGCTGCGGCCTCGGCATCGCCGACCGGTTTCGGCAGGCTGAGAAAGCGGCGCACGGTGATCGGCAGCGTCGGGTCGATGTGGAGTTTCTGCGGCACGTAGCCGATGCGCAGGCCCGGGGCGCGGGCGATCTGCCCGGCTGTGGGTGCGACCGCGCCGATCAGGACCCGCAGGAGCGTGGATTTGCCGGATCCGTTGGGGCCGACGATGGTGACGATCTCGCCCGGTTCGAGCGCCAGATCAACGCTGTTCAGCACTGTCTGACCACCGAGCGAAACATCGACCCGGGACAGTGACACAAGGCTCATTGAGCGCCCTCGCGGCATTGCGGGCAGAGCCCTTCGGCTTCGATCACGGCGCGTTCGATCGTGAAACCCGCGGCCTTTGCGGCATGGCCCAGATCGCCGCTGAGCGGATCGACGTAGGATTCGGCCACCGCCGAGCAGATCCGGCAGATCAGGAAGGCGGGCGCGTGGTTTTGCCCGATATGGGTGCAGGCGATGAAGGCATTCAAACGCTCGATCTTGTGGGCAAACCCATGGCTGACAAGGAAATCCAGCGCCCGGTAGGCGATTGGCGGCTGGGTGCCCAGCCCTTCTGCGCGCAGGCGGTCGAGGATCTCGTAGGCGCCGAGCGCGCGGTGTTCTTCCAGCAGGATCTCGAGAACGCGGCGGCGCTGGGGGGTGAATTTCAACTCCTTGCGGGCGCAATAGGAGGCTGCCGCCTCGACGCCCTGGTCGATGCAGTCGGTATGGTCGTGGGATTCGAAGCCTTTGGTACTGATGCCCATCACGCGCCCCTCAGAATTGCCGCTTGATATGTTATAGCATCACATCTATCAAGCCGCTAATTGTTATATCATAACAGGAGTTGAGATGCGGACGGTTCTGATGACAATGGTTCTTGCGCTTCAGGCGGCTTTGGCTGCCGCGCAGGTGCCAGACGTCGCCACCGATATTCCGCCGGTGCATGGGCTGGCGGCTCGGGTGATGGCGGGGCTCGGCACGCCCGATCTGGTTATCCGCCCCGGCGCCTCGCCGCATGGCTATGCGCTCAGACCCTCGGAGGCGGCGGCGCTGCAACGGGCCGATATCGTGTTTTTCGTCTCTTCCGAGCTGACGCCCTGGCTCGAAAGGGCAATGGACCCGCTTGCGGAGGATGCAATGCGGGTCGAGTTGCAGTCTATCCCCGGTGTGATTTCATATGGCTTTCGCCACCGTGCGGTGTTTGACGCGTCGCCGGATGGTCATGATTCCGGCGAATCAGAGGACTTGGCCGAGGATCATGATGACGGTCACGATCATGACGGGCGCGATCCGCATGGCTGGCTCGATCCGCATAATGGCAAGCTGTGGCTTGGCGCGATGGCCGAACGGCTGGCCGCGCTCGATCCCGACAACGCCGACACCTACCGGCGCAATGCGACCGAGGGGATAGCGGAGATCGACGCTGCCGTAGCGACAGCGGAAACGCTACTCGCGCCGGTCCGCGAGGCCAGGTTTGTCGTCTTTCACGACGCCTACCAGTATTTCGAACGCCGTTTCGGGCTGCACAGCGTCGGCGCCATATCGCTGAGCGATGCGAGCAAGCCGGGGCCGAGGCGGATCGCGGAGATCCGCGCCGCGGTCGCGGCGGCGCAGGTGGTCTGTGTCTTCACCGAACCGCAGTTCAACTCCGGCCTCGTGCACACCGTGTTCGAGGCCAGCGAGACGCGCATGGCGATGCTCGACCCGCTGGGGATTGGGCTGCCCCAGGGTGCCGGGCTCTATCCGGCGCTGATCGAGGCGCTGGCGGCGGAAATGGCCGCGTGTCTGGGCGCAGACTGACGCTTTTTCATTGACCGCCCCGCGCGCTTCCCCGTTGATGAGGATCAAACAGGGGGAAGCCGCCGATGCCGATCGAAAACGCAGCCTTCAGCGCCGAGGAATATGCCCGCCGCATCGCCAAGACCCGCGCGGCGATGGAGGCGGCCGGGATCGAGCTCTTGTTCGTCACCGATCCGTCGAACATGGCCTGGCTCACCGGCTATGACGGCTGGTCGTTTTATGTGCATCAGGGCGTGATCCTGGGCCATGACGGCGACCCGGTCTGGTGGGGGCGCAACATGGATGCCAATGGCGCTCGCCGCACGGTCTGGACCGGGGAGGACGCGATCCGGCCCTATGGCGACCAATATGTGCAATCGACCACGCATCACCCGATGCAGCATCTCGCCGAGCTGGTGCGGGAGATGGGATTCGAGAGGGCGCGAATCGGGGTCGAGCTGGAGAATTACTACTATTCTGCCAAAGCGCATCTGACGCTGCTCGAGGGCCTGCCGAACGCGCGGATCGTCGATGCCACGGCGCTGGTCAACTGGCAACGCACGGTGAAATCGCACGAAGAGCTGGGCTTCATGCGCAAGGCGGCGCGGATTGCCGAGAAGGTGGTGACCACTGCCATCGAGCTGGCCGAGCCGGGCAAGCGCAAGAACGAACTGGTCGGCGATATCCTGCGCGCCGGGGCTTATGGCGTGGGCGAGGATTGGGGCGATTACACCGCGATCGTGCCGCTCACGCCCTCCGGCGCGGATGCCTCGGCGCCGCATCTGACATGGGACGGCGCCGAGATGCGCAGAGGCGAGGCCACGTTTTTCGAGCTCGCCGGCTGCTATCGCCGCTATCACACGCCGCTCTGCCGCACCGTCTATCTGGGCCAGCCGCCGCAGGACATTCTCGACGCCTCCAAGGCGTTGAGCGAAGGGCTGGAAGCCGGGCTGGAGGCAGCGCGGGCGGGCAACCGGGCCTGCGACATTGCCAATGCGCTGGGCGCGGTTCTGGAGCGTGCCGGGATCGAGCGCGGGGCGCGCTGCGGCTACCCTGTGGGCCTTTCCTATCCGCCCGATTGGGGCGAGCGCACGGTATCGTTGCGCGCCAGTGACGAGACGGTGCTGGAACCCGGCATGAGCTTTCATTTCATGCCCGGGCTGTGGGCCGATAACTGGGGGCTGGAGACCACCGAGAGCATCCTGATCCGCGAGTCTGGTCCGGCTGAAACCTTCTGTAATATCGAGCGCAAACTCTTCGTGAAGGCGTAAACGATGAGCGACCGCGCGCAGGCGGCCGAAGCCGCGATCTGGAAGGCCGCGCCTTGGCTGTTCGTACTGCTCTGGGCCGGCGGATACAGCTTTGCCAAGCTGGGCCTGCCGTTCATCGAGCCGATCACCATGCTGGTGGTGCGCTTTGGGCTGGCCGCGATCATCCTCGGCGCGATGCTGAGCGTGATGCGGGTGCGCTGGCCGACTGGCGCCCGCCACTGGGGCGCGCTGGCGCTCACGGGGTTCCTGATCCAGAGTGTCTATTTCGGGCTGAGCTACCTGGCGTTCAAGGCCCGGGTCAACGCTGGAACGCTGGCAATCTTCATGGCGCTGCAGCCGCTTCTGGTGGCCGGAGCGGGGCTGTGGCTGTGGCCGGGAGCGGCGGCGCGCGGTGCCAGGCTGTGGCTCGGGCTTGTGCTGGGCTTCGGCGGGGTCGTGCTGCTGATCGTGTCCGGCAAGACACTCGGGCCGAGCCCGGCTTTGGGCCTGATGCTGGCCGCCGGGGCGCTGTTCGGGATCACGGCAGCCACTCTGTTTGAAAAGCGCCACGGCTTTCGCACCCATCCGCTGGTCGGCAGCCTGGTGCAATATGTCGTGGGCTTTGCCACGCTTCTGCCCGTGGCACTGGTCTTCGAAAGCCAGGTGATTGATTGGCAGCCCGAACTGTTCATCGCGATGGCTTATCTGGTGATCGGCAACTCGCTGATTTCCGTGACGCTTTTCGTCGGCCTGGTGCAACGCGGCAATGCGACCCGAATATCGGCACTGCTCTATCTGGTGCCGCCGGCGGCGCTGTTCATCGCCTGGGTGTTGTTGGGTGAGACGCTGGCGCCGCTGGGCTTTGCGGGCTTTGTGATCTCGGTGATCGGGGTCTGGCTGGTGAACCGAGCGACCGCGTGACCCTCAGGCTTTTGGCATGTCGTCTTCGATGTAATGGCGAATGTTGTCCTCGAAGCTGGCATCGGCCTCGAGCCCGAGGCGCTGCGCCTTTTCGGGGCGAAAATCATAGCGCCATCCGGTGACGATTTTTTCAATCTCGGGTTGTGGCTTCCACTGGATCAGTTTCGCAGGTTCCGGCCCGGCCACTGCAGTGAGCGCGGCGATCATCTCGGCGATTGTCGACCGACGCCCCGGCATGATCATGGCGCGGTTCTGGCCCAGATCGGCGGCGGGGATTTCGGCGGCTTTGACCAGGTTTTCAACGCATTTGCGCGGCGACAGGTAGTAATGCGGGAAGTCCTTGCCGACCGGGCAGTTGGCGGCCAGCCCGGCGAGGGGTTCGCGGATGATCGACGACATGAAGGCGGAAGCCGCGAGGTTGGGCTTGCCCGGGCGGACCGAGATTGTCGGCAGGCGCAAGGCGCGCCCGTCGATGAAACCGCGGCGCGAATAATCATTGACCAGAAGCTCGCCGATGGCCTTCTGGGTGCCATAGGAAGTCTGCGGGTTGAGAAAGCTGGCATCGGTGATTGGATCGGGCACCTCGCCGCCGAAGGCTGCGATCGAGGAGGAGAAGATCAGGATCGGACTCGTGCCCAGGGTGCGGCAGCGTTCGAGCACGTTGAGAACGCCCAGCATGTTGATTTTCATGCCGGTTTCGAACTCGGCCTCGCAATGCGCCGACAGCGCGGCGGCAAGCAGATAGATCACGTCGGTCTCGCTGTCGATGCACGCCGCGAGTGAGGCGGGATCGGTGATGTCGCAGTTTCTGGAGGTCACGTTGGCGTCGGGAAATGGCGGGACTTCGGCCAGATCGGCCCGCTTGATCGACTCGATCTCGCGCCCTCGCAGAGGGCCGCGCCGGGCAAGCGCTTGACCCAGCTTATGTCCGACAAGGCCGCCGCCGCCGATGATCAGAATGTTCATGTCCACCTCCGCTTTCGCGTCAGCCTTTCATTGCCAAACGCCTCTGGCAAGCGCGTTGGGCTTGTGTCGCGAACTCGGGGGCGCGAAGGTGGGGCCGAGGGCTGAAACGGGAGAATGGCATGGGTAAGTCGATCATCATCACGGGCGCGGGGCGGGGCATCGGCAAGGCATGTTCCGAAGCGTTCTTGCAAGCCGGATGGGACGTCGGCCTGATGGGGCGCAACGCGGACACGCTGGAAGAGGCCGGCGCCGGACATGCCAAGGCGCGGATCATGCCCTGCGACGTGCGTGACGCCGAAGCCGTAGGTCAAGCATTAGACAAGGCAGCAAAAAACTGGGGGCGCCTCGACGCGGTTTTCAACAATGCCGGGCTGTCGCTGCTTTCGAAAACGGTCGACGAGATCGAGGTGGAGGCCTGGCGCGAGGTGATCGACGTGAACCTCACCGGATCGTTCATCTGCGCCCGCGCGGCATTCCGGATCATGCGCGCGCAGGTGCCGCAGGGCGGGCGGATCATCAACAACGGTTCGGTCTCGGCGCATGTGCCGCGCTGGGGGTCGGCGGCCTATACCGCCTCGAAACACGCGATCACCGGGCTGACCAAGTCGATCTCGCTCGACGGGCGGCCATACAGCATCGCCTGCGGCCAGATCGACATCGGCAACGCGCTCACCGACATGGCCGCGAAAATGGCCCAGGGAGTGCCCCAGGCCGATGGAGAAATCCGGGCGGAGGCGGTGATGGATGTGCGCCATGTGGCGTCGTCGGTGCTGCATATGGCAGAGCTGCCACTGGATGCCAATGTCCAGTTCATGACCGTGATGGCGACGAATATGCCTTTTATTGGAAGAGGTTAGCATAGCGGTTTTGAAATCCGGCCACCCCACCGCACCGAAAGGTTAACGCCGTGATGAGGCCGCAAAAGAGGGGGTGACTCCCGGCTGCCGCCCGGCTGACATCCGGCTGCCGTCTGAAACCGGATGGGTTAACGCCCGATTGACTTAATGCGCCGCGCGCGCCCTTCATCTTTCCAGAAATACTCCGGGGGTTTGGGGGCAGAGCCCCCATTTCTATCGGCTTGAAGCAAAGCGCCGCGCGCCTATGCTGGGCGCAACGGAAAAGCAAAAAGGGTGAGACCCGATGAAACTGCTGCGATTCGGAGCCAGGGGACAGGAAAGGCCGGGGCTGCTGGACAGCGCCGGACGGGTGCGCGATCTCAGCGGCCATGCGGCGGAATTTGCCGGGGCGGGGGTGGCGCTCGAGGCGCTGGAGGCCATCCGCAAGATCGACCCGGAGAGCCTGCCGCTGGTCGAGCAGCCGGGGCGGATCGGCTCGCCGCTGGCATGGGTGCCGAATTTCTTCTGCATCGGGCTCAACTATGCCAAACACGCCGAGGAAGCGGGCATGGCGAAGCCGACCGAGCCGATCATCTTCTCCAAGGCCAGCTCGGCGCTGAGCGGGCCGTATGACCCGGTGATCATCCCGCGAGGCGCGCAGAAGGGCGATTGGGAAGCCGAGCTCGGCGTGGTGATCGGCAAACCCGCGCTATACGTCAGCGAGGCCGAGGCGCTGGGGCATGTGGCGGGCTATTGCGTGATCAACGACGTCTCCGAGCGCAGCTTTCAGATCGAGCGCGGCGGCCAGTGGATCAAGGGCAAGTCGGCGCCGAGCTTCGGCCCGGTCGGGCCGTGGCTGGTCACGCCCGATGAAGTGCCGGATCCGCAGGCACTGCGCCTGTCGCTGACGCTCAACGGCGAGGTGATGCAAAGCTCGAGCACGGCGGACATGATCTTCGGCGTGGCCGAGATCATCTCGCATATGAGCCAGTTCATGGAGCTGAGGCCCGGCGATGTGATCGCCACCGGCACGCCCGAGGGCGTGGGCATGGGAATGAAACCGCCGCGCTTCCTCAAGCCCGGCGATGTGATGGAGCTGGAAGTCGAAGGGCTGGGGCGGCAACGGCAGGTGGCGGAGGCTGCGGGCGCGGCATGAAGTTCTCGGCCAATCTGGGGTTTCTCTGGGCCGATCTCGCCCTGCCCGAGGCGATTGCGGCGGCGGCCGGGGCCGGGTTCGATGCGGTGGAATGCCATTGGCCCTACGATGTTCCGGCCGATGCGATCCGGGCGGCGCTGGAACAGGCCGGGCTGAAGATGCTGGGCCTGAACACCCGGCGCGGCAATGTGGCGGCGGGCGAGATCGGCCTCGCCGCGCTGCCCGGGCGGCAGGCGCAGGCCCGCGCGGCGATCAGCGAGGCGGTGCGCTATGCCGGCATCATCGGCGCGGCCAATGTGCATGTGATGGCGGGACGGGCGGAGGGCGGGGAGGCCGAAGCGGCGTTTCTGGAAAACCTGGGCTTTGCCTGCGAGATCGCCGCGCCAGAGGGCATCACCATCCTGATCGAAGCGCTGAACCGGCATGACGCGCCGGGCTATTTCCTGCGCAGCACCGACCAGGCCGAGGCGCTGATCGCCGGGCTGGGGGCAGAAAACCTGAAGCTGATGTTCGATTGCTATCATGTGGCGCGCAGCGAGGGCGATGTGATCGGGCGGCTGGAGCGGCTGTTGCCGATCATCGGGCATATCCAGTTTGCCGGTGTGCCCGATCGCGGCCCGCCGGATCGCGGCGATCTGGACTATGGCGAAGTCTTTCGCGAGATCGCGCGGTTGGGTTATGTGGCCCCGCTGGGCGCGGAATACAAGCCCGGTGGGCCGACCGAAGCGAGCCTGGGCTGGATGAGCGTACTGCGGTGAAGGCACGGGCCGAGCGCACGCGCCGGCGGAAGGCGGGTTTTCTGAGAAAAAGCAAGCGTTTGGGCCGCCTGGTCCGGAGCTGGAAAACCCCCGCGCACGGTGTCGGGCGGGCCTCTCGGGTGCGGCAAAAAAGAGTCCGCGTTTTCACGGTTTGTTGATCGAAGTCAAGGAATGCGCCGAAGACCGATGTGCATATATCGCGCGTCTCACCAGAAAAGGGAGAGTGATAATGTCACTTGGAATCACCTACAAAAAGACAAGCTGGACGCTAGGCCTAGGCCTTTCGCTCTTGCTTGGCAGCGTTGCTGCACCGGCGTTGGCGCAAGAGCCGACGATGAGCGACGAGGCGTTTGACGCCTCCAAGCAGCTCTATTTCGAACAATGCGCCGGCTGTCACGGGGTGCTGCGCAAAGGCGCCACCGGCAAGAACCTGGAACCGCATTGGAAGAAGACCGCAGCCGATGGCGCCGTCACCGAAGGCGGCACGCTGAAGCTTGGCCAGGAACGTCTTGAAAAGATCATCGCCTGGGGCACCGAAGGCGGCATGAACAACTTCTCGGACATCATGACCGAAGAAGAAATCAAGGACATGGCGACCTACATCCAGATGGATCCGCCGAAACCGCCAGAAATGTCGCTGGCGCAGATGAAAGAGACCCGCAAGGTCTATGTCGAGGAAGCCGACTACCCGACCGAGCCGCTGCATGGCCGCAACTGGGAAAACTTCTTCGTCGTCATCGAGCGTGATGTTGGCAAGGTCGCCATCATCGACGGCGACACCAAGGAAGTTCTGGTCCATATCCCGACCGGCTATGCCGTGCACGTGATCAAGGCCTCCGAGCACCACAAGGTGACTGAGCCCGAACAGCCCGGCCGCTTCTGGTATACCATGGGCCGCGACGGCAAGATGACCAAGATCGACCTCTGGCAGACGCCGGACAAGATGCTGGTCAGCGAAGTCAAGGTTGCCTACGACGCGCGCGACGTGGCGATTTCCGGCGATGGCAAATACGTCATCGGTGGGGGCTACTGGCCGCCGCATTTCGTGATCGCCGATGCCGTGACCATGGAACCGCTGAAAGTGGTTTCGACCCGCGGCGTGAACGTCGACGGGGATTATGTGGAAGAGGCCCGTGTGGCCGCGATCTACACCACCCCGAACGAGACCTCGTGGCTGGTGGCCGTGAAGGAACTGGGGCAGATGTGGCAGGTCGACTATTCCGACCTCGACAACCTCAGGATCGACAAGATCAACTCGGCCAAGTTCCTGCATGACGGGTTCTTCGACCCGACAGGCCGTTACTTCCAGATCGCCGCGAACGCGTCGAACAAGATGGTCGTGGTCGACACCAAGGACCGCAAGCTGGAAGCGATGATCGACACAGCCGCCCTGCCGCACCCCGGCCCGGGCGCCAACTGGATCGATCCGAACTGTGGCCCGGTGGCGGGGACAACCCACCTCGGCGTCGGCACCGTGACCGTCTGGGGCAACGACCCGGAAGGCCATCCCGACCAGGCGTGGAAGACCTGCTATGAGGTCGAAACCGATGGTGCGGGGCTGTTCATCCGGACCCACCCGAACTCCAAGTATGTTTGGGCGGACCAGACCAAGCACCCCGAGCCTGAGATTCAGCAGTCGATCCAGGTGATCTCGAAAGAGACCGGTGAAATCGTGAAAACCATCCAGATCACCGATCAGGAAGGCCACGCCGCCGTGCATTTCGAGTTCAACGCGGATGGCACCGAAGTGTGGGTGTCGAACTGGAACCTGGCGGACTCCAAGGAGCCGAATGGCGAGATCGTGATCTTCGACGCGGAAACGCTGGAAGAGATCGGCCGCGTCAAGGGGCTGTTTGCACCGACCGGCAAGTTCAACGTCTACAACCGGTCGAACCACGTGACCTGATGTCGAGTTGAAAGACCCACGGAAGGGCGGGCCCAAGCGCCCGCCCTTCTGCCATCACCGACGCGAAAGCCGGGATTGTGATGACCTGAAGATTGGCGGCGAGAGATAGCCCCGAAGCGATGTCTTCAGCTGTTTGCAATTCCCTGAGGTGGACCTTAGAACGCCACCGCCTGACACGAGCCAACACGGAGCCTGGACATGACCCGGAGCAGCGACACTGAAAAGAAAAAGCCGATCTGGCGCCGGTATTTCATCTGGGGCATGCCGCTCGCGGGTGTGTTCGGGGCGTTTCTGGCCGGGATCATCTTCTGGGGCGGGTTCAACACCGCGATGGAAGCGACCAATACCGAGCCTTTCTGCCGGTCCTGCCACGAGATGAATGATTTCATCTATGAGGAATACAAGGGCACGATCCACGATGTGAACCGCTCGGGCGTGGGCGCGGTCTGTTCCGACTGTCACGTGCCGAAGGACTGGACCCACAAGATCATCCGCAAGGTCAAGGCGTCGCGCGAGCTGTGGGGCAAGCTGACCGGGACGATCGCGACCAAGGAGAAGTTCGAAGCCAAGCGGATCCACCTGGCGATGAACGAATGGGAGCGGATGAAATCCACCGATTCGCGCGAGTGCCGCAACTGTCACGGGTTCGATTCGATGATGCCCGAGTTCCAGAAGCCGCGTGCGCGCCAGCAACACCTCAACGCGATGGAATCGGGCCAGACCTGCATCGATTGCCACAAGGGCATCGCGCATAGCGATCTGCGCGACCGGGCCGATCCGGATTACCTGGAAGCGCTGGAAACGCCGAACCCCGCCTTCAAGCGCGAGATTCCGCAGGCCTATCTCGACAGCCTGGCCTATATCACCGAGAAAGAGGCCGAAGAGTCGGCCGCGGCGAAAGCAGCCAAGAAAGCCGAGCAGGAAGCCCATCAGGCGCAGATTGCGGCCGCTGTCGAGGCTGCGCGCGCCGAAGAGCAGGCCAAGGCGGCCGGCTCGGGCACTGAAACACCGGCTACGGACGGTGGCGCCGCTGCCGCTGGCGCTGGCGGCGATGTGGCGCCCAATGTCGACTGGAACGCGGTCGCGGCTGCGGATGTCACGCTGTTCTATCCGGGACAAGCCTCGTTTGAATGGGTGCAGAACGGCAAGACCCATGGCGGCGCACGTCCGCTGACCAAGGGCGGCGACCAATGCACCACCTGCCATGCCGCCGAGCTGGAAACCATCGGCAACAAGATCGTGGCTGGCAACGAAGAGACCGAGCCGACCCCGATTCCGGGCAAGCGCGGCATCATCAACGCCACGGTGCAGGCCGCGCATGACGGCGAGAACCTCTATGTGCGGATGCAATGGCCGGATGCCGGCCACAACCCCGCGCCATTCGCCGATGGCGGCAAGATGGACCCCGAGAACCAGATCAAGGTGGCCATGATGATCACCGGTACGGGCATCGAGATGGGCGAACAGGTGGGCTGCTGGGCGACCTGCCATGCCGACAACACCTATATGCCGAGCGCACCGGAGGCAGACGCCATTGCGGGTAACGCAGACGTGGCCGGGCGCCTGGAGGCGACCACCACGATCACCAAATACCTGAGCGAAAGCCGCACCGACATCGAGATCCGGGGCCGTGGCGACAAGCCCCAGGGCGGCTGGGACAAGCTGAAATCGGCGGAAGAGATCGAACAGTATCTCAAGGACGGCACCTACATGGACCTGATGCGGGTCTATGCCGATGGCAGCGGTTCGAACGGCTATCTGCTCGACCGCCGGGTGGAAAACGATGCGCCCTTCGCCTCGCAGGCCAGCCTCGATGCAGGCATGTGGACCGTGGTGTTCTCGCGGCCGCTGAATTCGGGCGCGCCGGGCGATATTCCGCTGGAGGCGGGCAAGACCTATACAGTGGGCTTTGCCATCCATGACGATTTCGCCGCCGCACGGTTCCACCATGTGACGCTGAACACGACAATGGCGCTGGACAGCGCCGAGGCTCAGATCAACGTGGCGGGACAGTAACTTAGTCTTGCGACTGGAGCGGCGGCCGATGCTTTCGGCCGCCGCTTGTTTTTGCTGGAGCGTTTCAGGCCTGAGCGGACTCGAAATATGCAGCTCCATGCGTGCCGCTCGAACGCGCGTTTCGATGCGCGTCCTTCCAGGTAAACCAGAACCGCTTTAATACATGTCGAACCCGGGATATGTTTCAACATGACCGCGAACCCTTCAAGGAGGCCAAACCCATGCGCATGACAGCTGTTCTTTCCACCGCTTTTCTGGCCATAGCCGCCGCCGCCACCCCGGCGCTGGCCGATGACGACGACAAGGCGGCGATCTGTGCCGAGGCCGAGGAGCGCTATGTCGAGCTGTTCGGGCATCCCTCGTCGGAGGAGGAGGGCGTGACGGTCGTCACCATGTACGACTACAATTTCTGCCCGGCGCATCTCACCGTGAAGGTGGGCACCACGGTGCGCTGGGTGAATGTAGACAAGCGCACCAGCCATTCCGTGCTGCTGAAGGATTCCGACGAGCCGGAATCCGACCGGGTCTTTCCCGAGGAAAGCGTCGAGTTCACCTTTCTGACTCCGGGCGATCAGGATTACCTCTGCGGCCCGCATTGGGAGGTGCGCGACATGATCGGGATGATCACGGTCGAGCCCTGAGCGGGGCCGGGACAGGCGGCACAGCAAAATTGCCGGTGTTTAACTTAGATCAAGGAAATCGCGAGGCCCTGCGGCCATTCTCGACGCGAAACGCGCCCGATCTTTCAAGATCACTGATTGCCTGATGCTCCCGGTTTTGCCGGAACCGCGCAGGCACAGGACGGAAGAGATGACATCGGGTGCATGACGATGCACGAGCGAGGCCAGACATGACCGGAAAAGTATTCCTGATAGGCGCGGGGCCGGGTGACCCCGAATTGTTGACGCTGAGGGCCTTGCGCATGTTGGGTGAGGCCGATGTCGTGGTCTATGACAAGCTGGTCAGCCCCGAGATCCTGGCGCTGTCGCCCGAGGGGGCGCGGATGATCTCTGTCGGCAAGGCGCCGAAATGCCATCCTGTGACCCAGGACAACATCAACGATATCCTGGTGCGCGAAGCGCTGGCCGGGCGCAAGGTGGCGCGGCTCAAGGGCGGCGACCCGATGATCTTCGGGCGCGGCAGCGAAGAGGCCGCCTATCTGATGGCGCATGGTGTGGCGGTGGAATATGCGCCCGGCATCACCGCGGCGCAGGGGGCGAGCTGTTCGACCGGGGTACCGCTCACGCATCGAGGGCTGGCCACCGGCGTGCAATACATCACCGGCCATAGGCAGACGGGCAAGGTGCTGGAACTCGACTGGAAACGGCTGGCCGATCCTGACACCACGCTGGTGATCTACATGGGGGTGGCGCATATCGGCCAGATTGCCATGGGGCTGATGACCGAGAAGCTGCCCGGATCGACGCCGGTTCTGGCCGTGGCCAAGGCGACGACACCAGAGGAAAAGCGGCTGGTCTCGAGGCTCGACTGCATCGCGCAGGATATTCGCGACAAGGGTTTTGCGGCGCCGGTGCTGTTCATCGTCGGCAAGGTGGTGTCGCTTTATTCCGAATGCTCGGTGGACGAGATCGCTTCGGGAATGCAAGCCGAGATCGAACAGGTCATCGCCCATGGTTAAGCTGATGCTTGCAGTGCTGTTGGCCGGTGCGGTTCAGGCCGGGGAGCCGGGCGTTCAGGGGCTCGATGCAGGCCTGGACCCGGTGGCGCTGGAACGGCTGGTGCTTCAGGATTGCGGCAGCTGCCACGGGCTGACGCTGAAAGGCGGGCTGGGGCCGGATATACGCCCCGAGAGCCTGGAGCATTACGAGGCGGAGGTTCTGGCCGGGGTGATCCTGGACGGTATTCCGGGCACGGCGATGCCGCCGTGGCGGCCGCTGCTCTCGGAAGACGAGGCGGCCTGGATCGCCGATTATCTGTTGCAGGTGGAGGCGAAATGAAAGCCGTTGTGAAAACCATGATCTGTGCGCTGGCCGCCGCTCTGATGCTGGGCGCCGCAAAGGCCGAACCGACCGCCACCGGCGATCTGGGGCTGGTGATCGAGCGGGCCACCGGTTCGGTGCTGCTGGTCGATCAATCCGAGCGCGCGATGCTGGCGCGGATCGAGGGCTTTGGCGATCTCAGCCATGCCTCGATCGTCTACAGCCCGGATGAACGCTTTGCCTATGTGTTTGGCCGCGATGGCGGGCTGACCAAGGTCGATATCGTGACCCGCGAGATCGCCAACCGGGTGATCCAGGGCGGCAACTCGATCGGCGGGGCGATTTCCGACGATGGCAGGCTGGTGGCGGTGTCGAATTACGAGCCCGGCGGTGTGCGGGTCTTCGATGCCGATACGCTGGAGATGGTGGCGGATTTTCCGACCGGATCGAAGACCATCGGGCTGGTCGATGTGCCGGGGCGGAAATTTGTCTTTACCATGTGGGACAGTGGCGAGACCTGGATTGCCGATATGTCGGGGGCCGAGCCGAAGATCACCAAGATCCCGGATATGGGCAAGAACCCCTATGACGCGCTGGTCACCGGCAACGGGCGGACCTATATCACCGGGCTGTTCGGAGAGGACGGGCTGACCGCGCTCGATCTGTGGGACGACGACCCCAAGCCGATCCGGGTGTTGCCGGGATATGGCCGCGGCGAGGAGGAAATGCCGGTCTACAAGATGCCGCATCTCGAGGGCTGGGCGCTTGCCGGGCGCGAATTCGTGCTGCCGGCGGTGGGGCATGAGGAGGTTCTCTGGGTCGATGCCGAAACGCTGGAGGAGACCGGGCGCACCAAGGTCCATGGTCAACCGGTCTTTGCCATGGCGCGGCCCGACGGGCGGCAGGTCTGGGTGAATTTCGCGCATCCGAAGAACGATACGATCCAGGTGATCGACACTTTGAGCAAGAAGATCGTGCATGAGTTCAAGCCGGGACCGGCGGTGCTGCATATGGAGTTTACCCCGCGCGGGCACGAGGTCTGGATCTCGGTGCGCGATGCCGGCAAGGTGATGATCTATGACACGCAGAGCTTTGAAAAGCTGGGCGAAATCAACGCCGAGAGCCCGTCGGGGATATTCTTTACCGCGCGCGCGCACCGGACGGGATTGTAAGCCATGCAGATCAGTGCCGACCCGATTGACAGCCATCTGCTCGACAATTGGCAGCGCGACTTCCCGGTCACGCCGCAGCCCTTTGCGGCGCTGGCCGAAGAGCTGAGCCTCGAGGAGGGCGATGTTCTGGAGCGGCTGGGCAAGATGCAGCAGAACGGACGGATCACGCGCGTGGGCGCGACCTGTGCGCCCAACGCGATTTCGGCCAGCACATTGGCCGCGGTTGCCGCGCCGCTGGAGCGGATCGAGGAAGTGGCCGCGATCATCAATGACGAGGCCGGGATCAACCACTCCTACCTGCGCGAAAACGAATGGAACCTGTGGTTTGTGGCGACCGGGCCGGACCGCGCCTTTGTCGATGCGGCGCTGGCCAGTATAGAGGCGAAGAGCGGGCTGCGGGTGCTCGATCTGCGGCTGGTGCGCCCGTTCAACCTCGATCTCGGCTTTCGCATGAGCGGGCCGCGCGGCGAGACCGCGCCGAAGCCGCGCAACCCCGATCTGAGCGCGATTGTGCCAGGCGACCGCGACATTCTTCACGGGCTGACGCAGGGGCTGGAGCTGGTGGCGGCGCCTTATGGCGCATTGGCACGGAAGCTGGGGCGGTCGGAAGATGAGATCCTGACGCGGATCGAAGCGCTTCAGCGGGCCGAGATCATTTCGCGCCTCGGGGTGATTGTACGCCACCGGGCGCTGGGATGGAGCGCCAATGCGATGGTGGTCTGGGACATGCCCTCGGCGCAGATCGACGCCGCCGGGCCGAAGCTGGCGGCGATGCCGGGGGTGACGCTGTGCTATGAGCGCCGCCCGGTGCCCGGCGTCTGGCCCTATCGGCTCTATTCGATGATTCATGCGCGCGACCGAAGCGAGGCCGAAGGGTTTCTGGCCGCCGCCGCTGCGCTGCCCGAGATGAAGGGCGCGGCGTATAAACCGCTGTTTTCGACACGGTGTTTCAGGCAGACCGGCGCGATGATCGCCGGTCAGGCGGAGCGCGTGCAATGAGGGATTTGGAGGGTGACGATACGGGCAAGCTGAGCGAGCTCGATCGCAAGCTGGTCAATCGCTTGCAGGATGATCTGCCGACCATTCCGCGCCCGTTTGCGCCGCTGGCCGAGGAGCTGGGGCTGAGCGAAGAGGCGCTATTGGAGCGTGTGCAAGCCTTGCGCGAGAGCGGGGTGCTGACCCGGTTTGGCCCGTTTTTCGATGCCGCCGCGATGGGCGGGGCGTTTTGCCTTTGCGCCATGGCGGTGCCGGAGGAGCGATTTGACGAGGTGACGGAAGCGGTCAATGCGCACGCCGAAGTGGCGCATAATTACGCGCGTCAGCACAAGCTGAACATGTGGTTCGTTCTGGCCACGGAAACCCCCGAGGGAATCGAGGCGACGGGCCAGGCGATCGAGGCGGAGACCGGCCTGAAAGTGCATCTGTTCCCGAAATTGCAGGAATTCTTTGTCGGGTTCAGGGTGCAGGCATGAGCCGGGCTGTTGCGGCTTTGCTGGCTGTTTTTGCTTTTGCGACAGGGGCTTGGGCGGATTCGGATGCGCTCTACCAGGAGCATTGCGCAGAATGCCATGGCGCCGAGCGGCTGGGCGGGGTCGGCCCGGCGCTGATCCCCGAGGCGCTGGGGCGGATGCGCGGGCCGAAGATCGTCGATGTGATTTTGAACGGGCGCGCGGCGACGGATATGGCGGCGTTTGGTGACCGGATCACGCCGCAAGAGGCCGAGGCCTTGGCCGAATATCTGAAGATGCCTCTGGCTGTGGTTCCCGACTGGACGGTTGCGGAGATCGACGCCACGCGCGCACCGAACGAAGACTACGCGGCGATGGACGCGCCGGTGTTCGAGGCCGATCCGCTGAACCTGATCCTGATCGAGGAAATGTCGGATCATGCGTTCAGCATCGTGGATGGCGACAGTTTCGAGGTGATCCACCGCTTCGAGGCGCCCTTTGCCGTACATGGCTCGCCCAAGTTCAGCGCCGATGGGCGCTTTGTCTTCATCATGTCGCGCGATGGCTGGGTGCAGAAATACGATATCTGGGGGCTGGAGGAGGTGGTGCGGGTGCGCGCGGGCCTCAACAGCCGCAATATCGCGCTGAGCCATGACGGCAAATGGCTGGCGGTGGCGAATTACCTGCCCAATACGCTGAGCATCCTGTCGGCGGGGGATCTGAGCGCGGCCTGGGTGCATGAGATCAGGGGCAAGGACGGGACGGCGAGCCGGGTTTCGGCGGTCTATACCGCGCCGCCGAGGGAGAGCTTTGTCCTGGCGCTGAAGGATGTGCCGGAGACCTGGGAAGTGTTCTATGGAGAGAACCCGCCGTTTTACGGATTTGTCCATGACTGGAAGATCGAGGGGCCGCCCGAGGAGACCGAGCCGTTTCCGACAAGGCGGATGATGGTGCGTGGCATTGTCGATGATTTCTACTTCGATGAGAGCTTTGAATATGCGCTGGGGGCCAAGGCGGGGGGCGATGGCGGCGCTGTGGTCGACCTGGTGATCGGGCACAAGATCGCCGATCTCGATCTGCCGGGGCTGCCGCGATTGGGCTCTGCCGTGACGCTGGATTACGAAGGCCGGCGCGTGATGGTGACGCCGCATCTCAAGGCCGATACGCTGTCGGTGGTCGACATGGAAAGCTGGGCGACGGTGAAGCGGATTGCCACCGAGGGGCCGGGATTTTTCATGCGCGACCACGAGGGATCGCCCTATCTCTGGGCCGATGTGTTCTTTGGGCCGAACAAGGACAAGATCCATGTTTTGGACAAGCAGACCCTTGAAATCGTGAGGACATTGCAGCCGGTGCCGGGGGCGGCGCTGGGCCATATCGAGTTCACCAAGGATGGGAAACATGCGCTGGTTTCGGTCTGGGAGGAGGATGGCGCGGTGATCGTCTATGACGCGGCGACGCTGGAAGAGGTCAAGCGGTTGGCGATGCGCAAGCCCCTGGGAAAATACAATATTGCCAACAAGATAGAGCCTTGAACCGGGGGCAGGGCGCAAAGATGCGTTTCTTTGTCATCTATGATCTAAGTCAAGGCATCGCGGCGCGGGGCACGGGAATATGAGCGCGCGAACGAGCCGCGGCCAGGGACGGGATTCTGCGCCAAGGCCGACAGGACAGACAGGAAACCGGGTTTTGCGCCCTTGGGATTGCAGACCTCTTGAGGGTTGGAAGGCCGCTCATGACACTTGATGCAACAGACCGTTCGATCATCGAGGCCCTGCAAGCGGGGCTGCCTCTGGTGGCCGAGCCTTACGCCGAGGTCGCCGGGTGGCTGGGCTTGAGCGAGCCGGCGCTGATCGACCGGCTGGAGGCGATGAAGGCGAGCGGCGTGATCCGCCGGATCGCGGCGGCGCCGAACCACTACAAGCTGGGCATGACCGCCAATGGCATGACCGTCTGGGACATCGAGGACGCGCGGATCGCCGAATTGGGCGCCATTGTCGGCGCGCTGCCCTTCGTGACGCATTGCTATGAACGCCCGCGGGCGCTGCCGGATTGGCCCTATAACCTGTTTGCCATGGTGCATGGATCGTCACCCGAGGAGGTCGAGCAGAAGCGCGCCGAGATCGCCGAAATTCTGGCGCCGGGGCTGCGCGGCAGCGATGTGCTGCTGTCGACGAAAATATTGAAGAAGACGGGGCTGCGGCTTCGCAAGAAAGGATAAGCGCATGTTCCGCATGTCTGAATACATGGAGCAACTGGTTCACCCGACGCCGGTAAGAATCCGCCGCGGTGCTGGGCCGGTGAAGCCGGTGGTGATCTGGAACCTGACCCGGCGCTGCAACCTCAAATGCCGCCATTGCTATACTGTTTCGGCGGATGTGAACTTTCCCGGCGAGCTGAGCCATGAGCAGGCGATGGCCACCGTGAAGGACATGGAGGATTTCGGCATCTACGCGCTGATCCTGTCGGGCGGGGAGCCGCTGGACCGGTTCGATTTCTTCGATATCGCGCGCGCCGCGCGGCCGTTTACCAAGATGCTGGCGCTGTCGACCAACGGGACGAAAATCCACGGCGAGAATGCCGACAAGGTCGAGGAGATCGGCTTTGACTACGTGGGGATTTCGATCGACGGGATCGGCAAGACCAATGACTGGTTTCGCGGTGTCGACGGGGCATTTGACGATGCGGTAAGGGGCGTGCGCGAGTGCAAGAAGCGCGGTATCCGGGTGGGGCTTCGCTTTACCCTGACGCAGGACAATGCCGAGCAGATGCCAGAGCTGTTGCAGCTCTGCCGCGACGAGGGGGTGGACAAGTTTTACCTGTCTCACCTCGTTTATGCCGGGCGGGGCGACAAGAACCGCGGCGAGGATGCGCTGCACGATCATACCCGCAAGGCGCTGGATCTGCTGATCGAAAGCGCCTGGGACAGCGCCAATGGCGGGACGCCGCTGGATATCGTGACCGGCAACAACGATGCCGACGCGGTCTATCTGATGAACTGGGCGAAGGCGCGGTTTGACGATGAAAAACTCGCCAATCTGCGCGATCATCTGGAGGCCTGGGGCGGCAATTCATCGGGGCTGGGCGTGGCCAATATCGACACCCAGGGCAATGTGCATCCCGACACTTATTGGTCGGATTACACCATCGGCAGCGTCAAGGAGACACCGTTTTCCGAGCTCTGGACCGGGGATGACAAGATGCTGGCGGCGCTGCGCACGAGGCCGCGCCCGCTGAAAGGGCGCTGTGGTGCCTGCGCCCATCAATCCATTTGCGGCGGCAATACAAGGATCCGTGCCTTGCAGCTGACCGGCGATCCGTGGGCCGAGGATCCGGCCTGTTATCTCAGCAATGCCGAGATCGGCGTGGACGAGGCCGAGCGCCTGGGGGTCACGCCGTTCCGGGGGAAAAGTCATGACCCGAAACACCAGTTCTTCTCTTAATCGCAGCCTTTTCGGGCTGATCGCTGCCGCATTCATTATCGCACCGGGGCTGGCCGGGGCCGACCCGGCAGCGCTCTACCAGGAGCATTGCGCCGAATGCCATGGCGACGGGCGGCTCGGCGGCGATGGTCCGGCGCTGATTCCGGAGACGCTGGGCCGGATGCGGGGGCCGAAGGTGGCCGAAGTGATCCTGAACGGGCGGATCTCGACCCAGATGCCGGGTTTTGCCGAAGAGATTTCGGCCGGCGATGTCGAGGAGCTGGCGGCGTGGCTGAAAACCCCGCTGGAGCGGATTCCCGACTGGGGCAAGCCCGAGATCGCCGCGAGCCGCGAGATGCGCGACGACTACGTGCCGGTGGCAGCGCCGGTCTGGGACGCGGACCCGATGAACATCACGCTGGCGGTGGAAACCGGCGATCATCACGTCAGCGTTCTGGATGGCGATACTTTTGCCGTGCTCGACCGCTTTGCCACGCCCTATGCCGTGCATGGCGGGCCGAAATTCAGCCCCGACGGGCGCTATGTCTTCATCATGTCGCGCGATGGCTGGGTACAGAAATACGATATCTGGGCGCTCAAGGAGGTGGGCCGGGTGCGTGCCGGGGTGAACAGCCGCAACATTGCCATGAGCCATGACGGCAAATGGCTGGCGGTGGCGAATTACCTGCCGATGACGCTGACCATCCTGTCGACCGACGATCTGAGCGTTGCGCAGGTCTTGCCGGTGATGGCGAAGGACGGCACCAAGAGCCGCGTCTCGGCGGTCTATCAGGCGCCGCAGCGCGAGAGTTTCATCCTGGCGCTGAAGGATGCGCCGGAGATCTGGGAGGTGACGGCGGGGGAAGGGGCGGAGCCATTCGAGACCCGCCGTATCGAGATTGCCGAGCCGCTGGATGATTTCTTCTTCGATGACCAGTATCGCAACCTGATCGGGGCGGCGCGCGACGGGGTGCGCGCGATCGTCGTCAACCTCGAACAAGGCCGCGAGATCGCCGAATTGCCGCTGGATGGCCTGCCGCATCTCGGCTCGGGGATCAGCTGGGAACGCAATGGTCACCGGGTGATGGCGACGCCGCACCTGAAGGAGGGCAAGCTGTCGATCATCGACACGGTAACGTGGGAGCGGATCGCCACGATCAAGACCGAGGGGCCGGGATTTTTCCTGCGCAGCCACGAGAACACGCCCTATTTCTGGGCGGACGTGTTTTTCGGACCGAACAAGGACATGATGCACGTGATCGACAAGCAGAGCTTCGAGATCGTCAGGACGCTCAGGCCAGTGCCCGGCGCGACGGTGGCGCATGTGGAATTCACCCGCGACGGCAAATATGCGCTGGTCTCGGTGTGGGAGGATGACGGCGCGGTGATCGTCTATGACGCGGCGACGCTTGAAGAGGTGAAACGGCTGCCGATGCGCAAGCCTTCGGGCAAGTACAATGTCTGGAACAAGATCACCTTCTCGGAAGGCACCAGCCACTAGAGCGGCGAATGCCGGGCAAGGGCGGGGCGCGGAAGCCTGCGCCGCGCGCTTGGGCCGATTGTGCGATACTGGTCGGGACGGCCGGTTCAGTTGCGCCCGGCGCGCCAGTTGGCATAGCGCGCCATCATCCGCTCGGGCAGCGACGGCCTGCCTTGTGACTTGAGTGCGAGCGCGCCGCCGCCGGCGCGATACATCTCGGCAAACAGGTCGAGCACCTTGGTCTTGACCATGCCGCGCAGCGGAACATGCGCCATCATGCCATAGGCGGCGGCGCCGCCCGACTTGGCCAGTTCGGGATCGGCGCGCACCGTGACGACCGCCTCGGCCAGATCGGCGAGGTATTGCGGCACCACGTCGAGATGCCGGGCGGTGACCATGGCATGAATGCCGTCGGGGTTCTGGACCCGGTTCACGCTCCAGCCTTTCTGCTCAAGCTGATCGGCCACGGCGAACATGTTCAGGCCGCGCTCGGAGGCGCCATAGGACAGGAGCGGCCCCTGCGGATTGCCCAGGATGCGCAGGCCTTCGATTGCGCCGATCCCGGCTTTCAGCATCTCGACCGCTTCGGTTGTGCGCGCGGCGAGGTCGCGATAGCCATCGGTGCCGAGCTTCTGCAACACCGCCCAGGCTGCGGCATAGGCGCCGCCGGGGCGTGTGCCGAGCAGCGCGGGCGAGGCGAAGACGCCGCCGGGCCAGTCCTGATAGACGAACATCTGGAATTTCAGAAGATCGAGATTGCGATAGAGGATCGTCGAGGCGCCCTTGGCGGTGTAGCCGTATTTGTGCAGGTCGGCGGAGATCGACGTGACACCCGGCACACGGAAATCCCATTGCGGCAGCTCGACGCCGTTCATCGCCATAAAGGGCAGGATGAAGCCGCCGACACAGGCGTCGATATGCAGCGGGACGCGCCGGGCCTGTGCGATCTTGCCCATGTCCACGATCGGGTCGATGGTGCCATGCGGGTATTCCGGGGCCGATCCGAGGATCATCACGGTATTGCGGTTGATCATCCGCGCCAGCCTGGAAATGTCGGTGCTGAGATCGTCTTTCATCGGCAGGAGCCGCGGGGTCACTCCGAAATAGCCCGCCGCCTTGAACCATGCGACATGCGCCGTGGACGGCAGGATCATGTTGGGGCGGCGCACGCGGCGTTTCTTGCGGGCCATGTCGCGATAGGTCTTCACCGCCATCAGGCAGCTTTCGGTGCCACCCGCCGTGACCACGCCGCAGGTATCGGGGCCGCCATGCAGCAGCCCGGCGACGATCGAGACGATCTCGGTTTCCATCCGCTTGAGGCTCTGGAACGCTGCCGGGTTGAGCCCGTTGGCCGATGAATATTGCCGGTAGGCGGCGGCGGCGAAATCGTCATGCGCGTCGTCGAGGTGATAGACCAGGCTCCAGATGCGCCCGTTTCTGTAGTCGGGGTCTCCGTCTCGGAAATCCGCGAGATCTTGCAACACCTCGTCGGGCGCGCGGCCCTGTTCGGGCAGGCTCAGATGATTCATCAGTTTCCTCCGGATGCCAGCAGCAGCGCCACAGAGATACCGAGATAATTGCCGATGGCAAAGCCCAGGATCCCGGTTGTCATGCCCGACATCAGGATGGCGGGATTGCGCAGGGAGCGTGCCACCATGGGCACGAAAGCGGGCGACATCAGCGCCGCCACGGAGGTGATCAGGAAGGTATCGACATCGACCCTGAACAGGCGGCACAGGAGCGCGTGCAGCAGCAGGCTGCCGAAGGTGGCCACCGCCACGAAGATCAGGATCGTCGCGTCCATCGACACCATGGCGGACGGATCCAGCGAGGCGGCGACGCAGAACGAGAACACGTAGATCAGATACATGCCGAGTTTCGACGCCGCGGGGTTGCGCCGGATTTGCCCGATGAACGAGGCCAGCAGGCCGAAGCTGGTGAGCAGGACGATGACCACGATCTCGGGTGCGGCGAAGGGCAGGTAGGGCGCCAGCAGGACCGCCGCGCCGACGCAGAGCCCGGCGGCGGCAACTGCGATCAGGATGCCGGGAAGGGCGGAGAGGCGCAGCAGCTCGGCGTAGGTTTCGGTCTCTTCGTAGGCGACATCTTCGCCGTGATAGCCGGGCGGGAACGGCGCCAGCAGGCGCCCGAACAGACGGCGCCCGACGGTCAGCACCAGCATCAGGTAGAGCGCGCCGACAAAGGTATCGACTGTGGCAAAGAGCAGGTAGCGCGCATCGGGAATGGCAAGCGCGAGCTTGATCGCGCCGAGATTGGCGACGCCGCCGGTATACATGCCGATGGCCATGCCGGCGAGCTGTTCGGGGGCTGCGACGCCGCGCGCCGCGAAGCTGTGAAACAGCAGCGTCGCCACGAAAACCACGGCGATGACGGCCAGCCCCATCGACAGCATCGCGCGCCCGGCGACATGCCGCCACGCCCGGATATCGACCGAAAACAGCAGGAGCGGCAGCGCCAGCCCGAGGCTTGCTTCGGTAATGCCGGTTCTGACCGGATCTGCCGCCTCGGGCAGCAGGCCGGACATGCCCAGCAGCAGGCCCGCGGCATAGCAAAGCACGATCGGCCCCAGCATCCGGGCCGCCGGGATATGCCGCACGCCGAGCAACAGGATAGCCGGTGCGCCAAGAAACAGCAGGATCGCGAATATTTCTGTCATGACGCTCCCACGGCGCGAAAACCGCAGCACCGGGCGTCTGGCCGCCTGGTCTGCTTCCTCTCCACAGTGGGAGCGAGTTGCGCCCATCCTAGAGGAAGCGCACAGCCACCGCACGGATGTTTTGCGATCCCGCGTTGGTTTGTTGGCGTGGCCGGGCGGTTGATGGCAACTGCGCAATGGCGGCCTTCCTGCTTGACGCTCAAAACCCCATGAAATATGCAGCTTGGAGAGATGCGGGCGTTGTGTAGTGGTAAGACCTTAGCCTTCCAAGCAAGTTGTGTGGGTTTCATAGAGTGGCATGGACTTGCCAATAGTTTCATTTAATTGAATAATGTCTTGCATCTGGTTTCGCCCAGGTTCGTCCAATTGCATACAGCTACCTACAAAAAACCGACAAAATGCCAAAGCTGACAGAAACCCTCGCGCGCAAGGTTCCGCAATCCAAATGCGGAACTGAGAAGTACTGGGACAGTGAGATCAGAGGCCTTGCCCTGTTCGTCGGCAAGAAGGCGAAGACCTGGTACTTCCAGAAGGATGTCGGCGGTCAGACCAGGCGGGTGATGATCGGGCGCTTTCCCATCATCTCGGCGGCAGCCGCACGGCAGACTGCGTTGGGCTTTGCCTTGGAGTGGAGCAGGGGTGCCGGCAAGCACATCCAGATCGGCGCGCCGACCCTGGAAGGCGCCATGGAGGCCTATCTGGGGCGCCCCAAGCTTCGCTCCGATGCACATCGGCATAGCGTGCGCCAGCAGTTCGAGCTTCACCTGAAAGACTGGATGCGATTGCCGCTCGACGAGATCACCAAGGCAATGGTGGTTGAGCGGCACCGGTCCATGGCTAAACATCCGTCAGCGGCAAATCACGTGCTCAAGTATTTCCGCACCGTCTGGAACCATGCGCGGCGGACCTATGACCTGCCCGAAAGCCCGACCATGGCCATCGAGTGGTTCGAGGAAAAGCCGAACGGTCAGATCATCGAAGACCTGGAAGTCTGGCGGAAGACAATCGACGGACTGTACAACCCGATCCATACAGTGTTCTACGAGCTGATCCTATTCACGGGATTTCGCAAGACCGAGGCACTGACGCTGGAGTGGAAATATGTTCACGAGGACCACATACATTTGCCGATGACGAAGAACGGACGAAGCTTCGATCTGCCAATCCTTCAACTGCACCATGAAATCCTCGCGCCGGTCCGAGGTCTTCATCGTAAATGGGTTTTTCCATCTCCAAAGGGACCGGATGCGCGATTGAGCACGCCGCAACGCATGACCTGGAGCCCGCATGCGCACAGGCGCACATTTGCTACCGTGGCAATGGAAGCGGGTGTGCTGGAGGAAGTCGTGGGCCGGCTGCTTAACCATACGCCGCTGTCAATTACCGGCCAGCGCTATGTCAAACCTTCTCTTGATGCGCTGCGGCCGGCGATGGAAACTGTGTGTAATGAGATCAGGAACAGGATTGGCCGTTGAGACAGGCAGATACCTGGCATGTTATTGCACGCCGTAGCGACGTCGGCACTGGCTTGGTGAAAGGCGAGGAGACTGAGCTGCCTGCTGATGTCGCCTTGGAGCTCGTGCTTTCTCAGAGGGCCTGGATTTCAAGAAAACCAGACCGGCCACCTTATACGTTGCTTCAGTTTCTGCAGGGCAAGATCGCTCAAACCGAACTTCTCGGTCCCCCGCATCTTGATGTGACGCAACTCGCTGCGATTCAGGAAGCGGTGTTTGCGGGTGGCATTCGGCAAAGCCTTGTGGCCGGTCACCCTCTCAAATGGTGGTGCGGCAAAACCGGTTTGAGAGAGATGGCCGGGCGACGGTTGAGCAAGATCGATGATGACCGACTTGATCCGTTCTTTTTGCTGCGTTTCCTGGCATTCGAAAGCGCGGCGCGATGGGCCAGAAATCAAGAGGGGCTCCGTGAACAGGTCTACGGTCAGGAGTATGCGCGCAAGTTGCCCGATCCTTTGGACGATTTTGACGTTTTGCTCTTATCTCGGGAGCTGTCCGGAGAGTGGCACGACTTCACGGCTGAGGCCCTCACAATTCAGGGCGAGATGGAGCAAGTTATCGCGGTCGCGCTGAGGGAAGGTCGGATCCTTGTCGGGCAGCAGTCAGCCAAGGGTGACCGTTTCATGCCACCTCAGGTCCTGGGCTCAACCGCGGTCGCGGATCTCGACGAGAGCTACTTCTTTGCTCTCAGCTCTAAACTTCAAGAGACGAGCAAGGTGCGATTGATACCCCTGCATGCACGACGCAAGACAGCAGCGGGTTGGATCGAGGCGGCATTTGAGCACTTTTCCAAAGGTGCACGTCGCTTCACGGCCGCGGATGCCCAGACAGTCGTTCAGGAAAAGTTCGATTTGAAACCAAATGCTGCACGCGATACCTGGAGATTGGCCGATATCCCTAAATCTGAGTTCCGAAATCCCAAGAAGAACCAGCGCGTTACAATCGCTGAGCTCCGTGCCTTTCAAAAAATCGAGGGGAAAAAATAGACCCCCTCGATATTAAATCCAGAACAAACGGGTGATGCTGCAAGCGGCTATTGCTTGTCTGGAGAAACGAAATGCAAGAACGCAATGATGATCGCCTGCTGAGCCGTCAAGAGGTTGATCAGCGCTTCGGGATATCCAGGCGCTTTCTTGAGGTGGCGGTTCTGCGGTAGTGACCACGATGGCCGTCACCCGCGATCAGGTCGGCGCCCGGCCAGTCATAGGTGCACCAGCTTTGCCTGAAAGTCTCCAGAACGTTCGGATCGTCTTTCTGCTCCGCGAGGTGCCGCGCGAAGCTTTGCGGGGGGCAATGGGTGAAATGGGTGAGGATATCGTCGCCGTCGCGACGTGATGCCACCGCATACCCGGGCGCTCCAGGCGCATTGAAGGGGAACCAGAGAAGCATGCCGATCGTCCAGCGAAGGCGCCGCCCCGGATCACGGGTGAGCAATCTGACCGGGGCGGAGCTGAGTCGCAGGAGCCTGCGATAGATATCCCAACCAAGATCGCTGACAATCTGTGCGGACAGTTCTGGCGGCAGGCTGGACCGTCGCAACACCCGGTCGGCCGCAACTGTGTAGATTGCCAGTTCCACCATCAGCCGATTGCCGAAGGACGGCAGGGTTTCCAGCCTGGCTTCCGGACGAAGTGACTCCACATCGGCTTCTACATCTGCGATGAAACGGTTGATCTCATGGTCGAGCCAGCGGAACTGGCGCCCTTTGGCATCAGCGAGCGTCCGGCTGGTCAAGATGCGCTTGGCCTCCTTGCGGACAACGCGGCGCAACCCGTACCGGGTCATTCTCCATCGAAGCGATCCGTCTGCCATATCACACTGCTCCGGGTTTGATCGGCGTTGCTCGTCCGTAGACGAGCCAGCCGTAAAGCAGGCCGCCGAAAACCGCCGGAATGACCCCGCTCAGTATGAACAGCGCGCTGTTCTCCTCGCCGCCGAAATAGCCGAACCGGATATCGATCCGGCTGCAAAGCCAGGCGCAATAACTGCCAACCGCTGCCATGACGAGTGCGGCGCCCCAGACCGCCTCGCCACCGCGAAACCGTTCCTCCACCCAGAGATAGGTTATGGCTCCGATCGCCAGCCCCATTGCAATACCGCAGGTCATGGTCCAGATCAGCTTCCCCACAACATCGCCTTCGGGGAACAGGAACAGGCCCCAAATCGTGAAGTAAACGAGCTCTGCGGTGGTGGTGAGGGTGACCGCAATGATGAAGGTTCGATGCAGCGGGTGCAGGTTTTCATCTGTCATGGCTATGGCTTTCGTCCTTTCTCGATTGCGGACAGGTCGATCGCTTCTGCGCCGCTTTCGTCGAGGCAATGGGTTTCGATCTGAAGTGTGACGAAGTAGAATCCGAATTGCTCGCGCAACAGGGAATGCGCGGTTTCGAGAATGTCCTGTGAGACTTCGCCATCGCCGACGCGCAGATGCGCCGAAAAGACATGTCGCCCGCTGGTTAGTGCCCAGGCATGGACATGATGCACATCGGCAACGCCGTCGAGTGACTCGAGCGCATTCGTGACCTGAGGCAGGCTGATATCGGGCGGCGTGCCTTCCATCAGAAGATGCGCGGCTTCCTTGAGGATTCCCCAACTGGCCCAGAGCAGGACGAACCCGAATGCCATGCCGAGGAGCGGGTCGATCAGAAGAAAACCAGTGTAGCGGATCACCAACGCGGTGACGATGATCAGAAGGCTGCCGACAAAAGTCTGAATGATATGCCAGAGCGCGCCTTTGGTGTTGAGATCGTCCTGGCTTTGTTTCCAGATCAAGCCAAGCGAAATGAATTCGGTGACGAGCCCGCCCGCTGCGGCGACCAGCATCGGGCCGGTCGGAAGATCAATGGGGGTTGACAGGCGCATCGCGGCCATCGCGATGACGACCAGCGCCATTGCCAGCAGAAACCCGCCATTGACCAGCGCGCCGATGATCTCGGTGCGGGACCAGCCGAAGCTGCGGTCCTCGTCTGCCGGGCGCCGCGCCAGCCGTGCCGCGATGATGGCAACCAGAACGCCGCCGACGGCCGAGAAGGTGTGGAAGGCATCGGATATGACGGCGATGGAGCCGGTCCAGAGGCCGATGCCGAGCTCGATGACGAAATAGATGCCGGTCAGCCAGGCCGAAATCGCAAGTCCGCGACCGCTCGACGGCATGTGGCCCTGATGTCCGCTGGCCATGGTTTGACTTCCTTTCCTGCGTCTAGAGCCGCACGCGCCGCAGGCGCAGCGCGTTGGAGATGACGGAGACCGATGACAGGCTCATTGCCGCCGCAGCGATCATCGGCGAGAGCAACAGGCCGAAAACCGGGTAGAGAATGCCGGCGGCTACGGGAACGCCGGCAGCGTTGTAGGCGAAAGCGAAGAACAGGTTCTGCTTGATGTTGCGCAATGTCGCTTTCGCCAGCTTTCGCGCCCTGACGATGCCGACGAGGTCGCCACCCAGCAGCGTGATCCCCGCGCTTTCAACCGCCACGTCGGCGCCGGTTCCCATCGCGATACCCACATCGGCCGCCGCGAGGGCAGGGGCATCATTCACGCCGTCACCGGCCATGGCGATGTAGGCGCCTTTGGCACGCAGCTCCTCGACCAGCGCCTTCTTGTCTTCGGGAAGCACACCGGCGCGGACCTCGTCGATTCCGAGGGTGCGGGCGACGGCTTCGGCGGTGCGCTGATTGTCGCCTGTGGCCATGATGACGCGCAGGCCGAGCGCGTGCAGATCCCCGATCGCGCCTTGCGTGGTCTCCTTGATCGGATCGGCGACGGCGACGACCCCGGCAAGCCGGCCGTCTATGGCGACATACATCGCGGTTTTGCCGTCGCTGCGCAGGGCATTGACCGCCTCCTCGACATCAGAGGTATCGAGATCGAGCATCTGCATCATGGCCGGATTGCCGAGCGCGACAGTGCGGCCTTCGACAGTGCCTTGCACGCCTTTCCCGGTCACCGCTTCGAAGTCTTGCGCTTTCGGAAGGTCGACATTGCGACTGCGTGCGCCCTCGACAATAGCCTCGGCCAGGGGATGTTCGGAGCCACGTTCCAGAGCGCCGGCCAAGCTCAAAACCGTGTCTTCGCTATTGTCTGCAAAGGCCAGAACATCCGTCAGTTCCGGTTTTCCGAGGGTCAGCGTGCCGGTCTTGTCGACGATGATGGTATCGACGCGCGCCATGCGTTCGAGCGCTTCGGCGTCCTTGATGAGTACGCCGGCCTGCGCCCCGCGTCCGGCGGCGGTGGTGATTGAAATCGGGGTTGCCAGGCCCAGGGCGCAGGGGCAGGCGATGATCAGAACCGAAACGGCGGCGGCAATCGCGAAGATCAGCGCCGGATCGGGGCCAATGGCCATCCAAACCACGAACGCCGCGATGGCAATGACCACGACGGTGGGAACAAAGATTGCAGATACCCTGTCGGCCAGCCCCTGGATCGGGGCGCGGGAGCGGCGCGCGCCGGCGACCATCTCGACAATCTGGGCCAGCACGGTGTCGGCGCCGACCTGGGTGGCCCGGATCGCGATTGTGCCATTCTTGTTGATGGTGCCGCCGGTCACCCGGTCGCCTTCGGTCTTTTCGATCGGCACCGGCTCGCCGGTGATCATGCTTTCGTCGACAGATGTGCGCCCGTCAACCACCTCGCCATCGACCGGGATACTGTCGCCCGGGCGTACCCTGAGGAGATCGCCCTGGGCGATGTTTTCAAGCGGCGCGTCGTATTCCTCGCCGTCCGGCAGGATCCGGCGCGCGGTCTTGGGGGCGAGATCGAGAAGGGCGCGGATCGCATCGCCGGTCCGTTCGCGGGCGCGCAACTCCAGCACTTGGCCGACGAAGACCAGCGCCACGATAACCACGGCAGCCTCGAAATAGGTACCGACACCGCCGCCGCTGCGATATTGCGCAGGGAACAGGCCGGGCAGGAAGGCGGCAACGAGCGAGTAGATATAGGCGGCGCCGACGCCGAGCGAGATCAGCGTCCACATGTTGGGCGATCTGTTCTTGACCGAGTCCCAGCCACGTTTGAAGAACGGGCCTGCCGCCCAGAGAATAATCGGTGTCGCCAGAACAAACTCGACATAGGTCGCCACCCGGTGCCCGATCCAGTCGCGCACCGGCAGCCCGATCAGTTCGCCCATTGTCAGGATGACCAGCGGAACCGCCGCCGCGGTGCTGATCCACATGCGCCGGGTGAAGTCGGTCAGTTCCTCGCTGGGCGCGCCCGAAGGCACAACCGGTTCCAGCGCCATGCCGCAGATCGGGCAGGCGCCGGGTTTGTCGCGGATGATCTCGGGGTGCATCGGGCAGGTCCATTGCGCGCCTGGCTGCGCCTGCTGGCCCATTTTCGACGCGTTGCCCGAGGCATAGAACCAAGGATCATCGGCGAATTTCGCCTGGCATTCGTCTGAGCAGAAATAGAATTTCTGATCGCCGAAGCTGGTGGATCTGCTGTCTGCGGAGATTTCGATACGCATGCCGCAGACGGGATCGCTCACCGAGTTTTCACCGGGCGCGTCTTGCCCGGCGTCATGATCATGTCCGCGGTGGTGATCGTGCATTGGGGTGGGCATGGTGTTCTCCAATCTCTTCAAGTAAGATGGGACTTCTAGTCACTGGAAGGTCAAGACCCTGCAGAACGGAATCGGGGCTTTGAACATCCGGTAGATTTCATCCCGTTGTTTTTGTTGTTAAATTCAGTAGACTAGATCAGATTTCGCGTTGCCGCGTTTCTGACGATCTTCGTTTGAGCGCGATGATTACAAGCGGCGCTGCGGTCAGCAAACCCAGGCCTAGCGTCAGCCATTGAGCCGTTCCGAACCCCCCGGTCATGGCCGCGCTACCGAAATGGGCGAGAACGAAACTCGCGGGAATGATGCCGGCCAGGGTGGCCAGTAAGAACCGCCACAACTGAAGACGGCTCAATCCCGCCGCATAGCTCATCGCATCGAAGGATACGAAGGGCAGAAGGCGGCTGGCAAACACCGTGACGGTCAACGCGTTCTGCGATCCGAGCAGGCCGTAATCCGCCTTGTCCCCGAGCCATCCGACCACCGCCTCGCGCCCCAGATAGCGCGCTATGAGAAAGGCAATCATCGCGCCTAGCTCGGATCCGATTGCGACATAGGCGGTTCCGGCATAGTGACCATAGGCCGCGCCCGAGACCAGCGCGATCGGCGCACTGGGAAGCGGGCTGGCAACCACGGCGAGCATCATCAATCCGATAATGAGAAGTGGACCCATCGTCCCGGCCTGCGAGACAAGGCTGTCAATCGCGGCGCGATCGAACCGACTGGCCAGTTCCGGCCCCCAGCCAAGCATCAGCGCCGCCAGAGTGGCAAGGATCAGCAAGAACATGATTGGACGAATTGCTTTTCTCACCTGCGCGCTCCGGGCAACGGTCGAGACTTTTCAGGTCACAGTATAGCTGATCCGATCCGGCCCGGGGTTTCAGAGAAGTGCTGCGGGCAGAGTCGCCAATGCCTCTTTCATCGGCACGACCGGCAGACCCGAAGCGATCCAGCCCGGGCCGAGACCCGATCCAAGCATGCCTTCCGATATATCGACAAATCCGTCCTCACCTGCTTTGCTCAAGGCGCGCCTGACCGCGCCGGATCGCGCTCCGGTCGCACAGATCAGGCCAACGGGGCGACTCTTCGCCAGTTGACGCGAAGCAAACAGGCGTTCCGGGAAGCGGCTCTCATGCATGCTGACAGGCCAGGCGCCATTTGCCACGCCGGTTTCGCGCCACTCTTCGCGTGACCGGATATCGAGAATCCTGATGTGGTCTTCAAGCAGCGCCTCCTGGGCCTGCCCGACCGACCAGACCTCGCGCGTTTGCGCCCGCGCGGCCGTTGCCAGAGACTGGGCCGGAAAAGCAGCCAGCATCGCAAGGATGTATCGGCGCTCAAAAACCATGGCGATCTCTCCTCGGCCTTTCATTCAGGCATTATTGACAGCTTCTTTCAACATATCGCGCACCTTGCCGGCGACGACGTGGAGGTCCGCGTTTTCCACCGCAGCCATCGAGGCGACCGGGTCGATCGCGCTGATCTCCGTTCCCTCATCTATCGTACGCAGGATCACGTTACACGGCAGCATCGCGCCGATCCGGGGTTCCAGGCCGATGGCCTCATGCGCCATGTTGGGGTTGCATGCACCAAGGATGCGATAACCGTCCATGTCGACGTCGATTTTTGTCTTCATCGTCTGTTGCACGTCGATCTCGGTCAGAACGCCAAAACCCTGCTGTTTCAGGGCCTCGCGGACACGCATGTCGGCATCGTCGATGTTAACATCGGGCAAGTAACGGGTGTAGGTATAGCTCACGTTGATACTCCTGCTTGGTTTTCGCCCCGAGCGAACGTCACGCTCATGTGACGCCCGCTCGGAGCAGCGAGAAACTGAACGAAGGGTTTCAGTTGCTGTCGGTGTCGTCAGAGGCGCCATTCATCATGCCGCTACCGGCGCCGTTCATCATGCTGCCGCCGGTACCGCCCATCATGCCGTCAGACATCATTTTCATGCGCTCCATCCGGTCTGCCGGACTCGTCATTTCCCCCGCGGTGATCTTCCCGTCGCCATCAGCGTCGAGGTGCTGAAACCGATCGACCATGCTTTCACGGATCATCGAGCTGTGCAGGGTTTCGAACTCGTCAATGGTAAGGGTGCCATCCCCGTTTGCATCAAAGCTTTCGTGCATTGATTGGAGCTGCCCATGTGCTTCCTCGGGGGTGACCGTTCCATCGCCGTCGGTATCGAACATGCTCATCATCGAGCCTGCCGCGCCGGACATTCCGGGCATGCCGCCAGCGCCCATCATCCGCATCATGTCCTGGTCCATCATGCCGATCTGGCCCATGCCGGAGCCACCCATCATGCCGGCATGCATACGCATCATCTTCTGCATCATGTCGTGGCCGCCGCCTTGCATCGCGGCGCCGGGGCCGGCTTTTGCAGCGCCGGGGCCGGGGCCGTGCCCATGGCCGGTTTCGGCGAAGGCAATGCCGGCGGATGCCGTCGATAGCGCGAGTGCTGTCGCAATTGCTGTGAACGTTTTCATCTTGTCCTCACATGTCTGGTTTCGGTGGCTTTCAAATCGGCATGAAAAGCCGAAATTGAATGACCTGCACGAAGGGTTTTGTAATGGCCTGTCGCAGGACGCCGGTCCTGATACAATTGGTGACAAAACTGGCCCTGACCTTTCACAAACGCTTTCACTAAAAGGGAAAATATGTCCGAGGCTCCGCACATCCTGGTGGTTGATGATCATAAAGAGATCCGGGAAAGCGTTTCGCGCTTTCTCGAGAAGAACGGTATGCGCGCCACGGCCGCCAAAGACGCGCATGACATGGACGCCAAACTTGCGGCGGGGCATTTCGATCTCTTGGTGCTCGATGTAATGATGCCCGGAGAAAGCGGTCTGTCGGTCTGTCAGCGGCTCTCTGCCAAGCAGAAGATACCCATCATCTTGCTGACGGCGCTGGGCGAGGAGACCGACCGCATCGTGGGTCTGGAAATCGGTGCCGATGACTATGTGAGCAAGCCATTCAACCCGCGCGAGCTGTTGGCGCGGATCAAGGCGGTGTTGCGGCGAAGCGAGCAGACGGAACTGCATGCCGGGGAGTTTGCCGGGAAAACCGTGCGGTTCGCGCATCTGGTCCTGGACGCCGACCAGCATGTCCTGATCGGCGAGAGCGGCGAAAAAACTCCGTTGACGACAGCGGATTTCAAGCTTTTGACGGTCCTTCTGGAACGTGCGCGCATGGTTCTGAGCCGTGATCAGCTGCTCGATCTCACCGCGGGGCGCACCGCCGGACCGCTGGACCGGACGATCGACAACCAGATCAGCCGGCTCCGGCGCAAGATCGAGCCGGACGTGCTTCGCCCGAGGATCATCACCACCGTTCGCAACGGTGGATATTGCCTGGCCGCAGATGTTGAGGTCATCGAATGATGCGGCGGCCGTTCGATAGCCTGCGAGTTCAGCTGATCGTTCTGATCGTGGCGGCCCTGGCCGTGGCGCAGGTGATCAGCCTGTGGCTGTTCGTAGATGAGCGCAGCCTGGCGATACGCGCCGCGCTCGGTTTCGAGGCGGCAGGGCGGGCCGCGAATGTCGCCCGGCTGCTGGAAGAGGCGCCTGTGGATCTGCACGCCTCGATCCTGCGTGCCGCCAATTCTCCGCTGGTTCGTTTCGACTTGTCGGATGGGCCGATCGTGAACCACACCGTTCATTCGGATGGCGGGCTGGTCGAATCCCGGGTCCGGACGTTGTTGGGCGATACCTATAGCCGCGACATTCGCGTCGAGCTGCATCAGATCGAAGGCCAGATCCTGCCGCTGCCGCATTTGTCGATGGAAATGGCCGAGATGCACATGGCGATGATGCGCGGCGAGATGTCGGCCGTCGAAATGAACCTGTCGATCGCGCTTTCGAGCGGCCAGTGGCTGAACGTCGGCACCCGCTTCGAGCGTCCGCCGCTGCAATGGCCGCTGTTTTCCACGCTGACCTTTGCGCTGACGGCGGCACTGATTCTTGTCGTGGCCTTCTGGTTCCTGTTCACGCGGTTGACCGGGCCGCTGCAACGGCTGGTGAAAGCTGCCGACAATCTTGGCCGCGGAGAAGAAGTGACCGACTTGCCGATGTCCGGCCCGAAAGAGGTGCGGAACCTGACAACCGCGTTCAACCGGATGCAGGACCGCCTGACACGTTTCGTTGCCGACCGAACCAGGCTTCTGGCTGCGTTGGGACATGATCTTCGATCCCCGCTCACCGCCATGCGTGTCAGAGCCGAGTTGGTTGACGAGGCCGAAACGCGTGACAGTCTCGTCGCTTCGATCGAGGAGATGCAGACCATGGTCGAGGCGACGCTGACATTCGCGCGCGGCCTGACTGGATCGGAAAAAGCCGAAGAAGTGATTGTCGGCGATTTCCTGGGATCGCTGCGTGCCGACATGGTGGAGAAATTCGATCTCGCGCAAGGCCCGGAAATCCGGGCGCGCATTCGCCCCAATTCCTTTCGGCGTGCCCTGCGCAATGTCATCGTAAACGCCACGCGCTACGGCGGGACAGCGCGGGTTGTGTATTTGAAACAACAACATGAGCTGGTGATCACTGTCGAAGACGATGGCCCGGGCATCCCCGGAACTGAACTGGAGCGGGTATTCGATCCGTTCTACCGGCTCGAGGAATCGCGATCCCTCGAAACCGGGGGGCATGGCCTCGGGCTCTCGATCGCCCGAACCATCATCCGTGCACATGGTGGCGATATTTCATTGGCAAACCGGCAGGAGGGCGGGTTGCGGGCAACCGTCGTGATCCCGCTTGCCGGAGATGCCGTTCAAGGAAAAGGAGAATGATACGATGTGGAAAACATTCAAAATCGCGGTGACAGCAGCGTCTTTAGCGGCTTCAACGGCCTATGCCGATCAGCGCGGCGATGGCGCGTGGGGCCACGATCACATGATGTGGGGCGGAGGATACGGAATGTTTGGCGGTCTCATGATGTTGGTCTTCTGGGCCGTCATCATCGCGCTGATCGTTGTCGCGGTGCGTTGGTTCGGCGATGGCAGGAGCGGGCGTGGGCAGTCGGATGCGATGAACATCCTCAAGGAGCGTTTTGCCAAAGGCGAGATCGACGAGGACGAGTTCAAGAAGCGCAAGACCGCCCTCGAAGACTGACACTGATGCCGCCCTGCGGGTTGCGGCTTTGGCGCATGACCCCAATTCAGAATGACAGGTATTGCACATGATCCCCGAAATCGGCCATTTCGCCCTGGCGCTGACATTGGCGCTTGCGCTGTTTCAAAGCGTGGTTCCTATCCTCGGCGCGTCGCGCGGCAACCTGCTCTGGATGCGCTCGGCGCAGGCATCGGCACTCGGCCAGATGTTTTTCGTCGCCGTGGCATTTGCAGCCTTGATGCGATCCTTTATGGTCAGCGATTTCACGGTTCGCAACGTCGTCGAGAATTCACATTCCCTGAAGCCGATGTTGTTCAAGATCGCCGGCACCTGGGGCAGCCATGAAGGCTCGCTACTGCTCTGGGTCTTGATCCTGACGATCTTCGGGGCGGGCGTCTCGCTCTTCGGCTCCAGCATTCCCGAACCGTTGAAGGCGCGCACCCTGTCTGTGCAAGCCTGGATCAGCGTTGGCTTTGTATCGTTCCTGTTGCTGACGTCGAATCCCTTCGACCGGGTTTTCCCGCCGCCGGTGGATGGAAACGATCTCAACCCCCTGCTTCAGGATATCGGATTGGCCATGCATCCGCCGCTGCTCTATTTCGGTTATGTCGGGTTCTCGATCGTGTTTTCCTTTGCGGTCGCGGCTTTGCTGGAAGGGCGGGTCGATACTGCCTGGGCGCGCTGGGTACGGCCCTGGACGCTGGCGGCGTGGATGAGCCTGACCGCGGGGATCGCGCTTGGGTCGTGGTGGGCTTACTACGAGCTTGGCTGGGGCGGCTGGTGGTTCTGGGATCCGGTCGAGAATGTGAGCTTCATGCCATGGCTGCTCGGAACTGCGCTGCTGCATTCGGCGATCGTGACGGAAAAGCGCAATGCGTTCAAAAGCTGGACGATCCTCCTGGCGATCCTGACCTTTTCGCTGTCGCTGCTGGGGACGTTCATAGTCCGCTCGGGGCTTTTGACATCGGTGCACGCCTTTGCTGTCGACCCACAGCGCGGCCTCTACATCCTGATGCTGCTCGCGCTATCCATTGGCGGCTCTCTCGCTCTTTTCGCCTGGCGCGCGCCGACAATGGAAGCCGGGGGCCTGTTCAAACCGATCAGCCGCGAAGCCGGGCTTCTGGTGAACAATCTCATCCTCGCGGCGGCAACCGGGACGGTGCTGTTCGGCACGGTTTACCCGCTGTTCCTGGAGGCCGTGACCGGCGACAAGATTTCGGTGGGGCCGCCGTTCTTCAACGCGTCCTTTATCCCGATGATGCTGCCACTGGTCTTTGTCATGGGGCTGGGGCCCTATTTATCTTGGAAGCGCGCCGATTTGGGGGGTGTCTTCCAGAGGACGAGGTTCGTGGCCGGACTTGCCGTTCTGGCGACTCTTGCGGTCTGGTATCTTCAGCGCGGCGGGCCGGTTCTCGCCTATTTGTCCATTCTTCTGGCGATCTGGCTGCTCCTTGCAACCCTGAGAGAATGGGCGCTGCGCATCCGGCTGTTCGATGTATCCTTTTCCGAAGTGCTGCGGCGGGCGCGCAAGCTGCCACGCGCTTCTCACGGGATGACGATGGCGCATGCCGGTCTTGCGGTCGCCATTCTCGGCTTTGTCGGATCAAGCGCGTGGAAGTCCGAGCAAGTGGTGTTTGTCGAGCCCGGTTCGGTGATCTCGATTGCGGGGTTTGACGTGACATTCGAGGGGATCGAGCGCCATCGCGGCCCTAATTACGTCGCGGATCGCGGAACGCTCACCGTGCGCCGCGAGGATGAAATGGTGACCACGCTTTACCCGGAACGCAGAAGCTATCCGGTGGCCGGGAGCACCACAACGGAATCCGCGATCCGTTCGACGTTGGCGGGTGATCTTTACGTTTCGATCGCCGACCCCGCTTCGGAGGAAATCGAGACAACCGGCGCCTGGACGCTGCGCATTCTCTATGAGCCTCTGGTGAATTTCATCTGGCTCGGCTCGCTGATGCTTGTGCTCGGTGGCGGATTGTCGCTTTCGGACCGGCGCCTTCGGGTCGGTGCCCCGCGCCGGACCGGGGCGGTTCCGGACAACCCGGTTGCAGCGGAATAAGCGATGAAACGAATTGTCGCTTTCGCTCCGCTCGTCATCGCGCTGATCTTTGGAGGATTTTTCCTTTGGGGTCTCAACCCGGAACGCGACCCAAGCGCGCTGCCATCGATGCTGATTTCTCAGCCCGCACCGGCGTTTGATCTTGCCCCGGTGGACGGACTGGAAACGCCCGGTCTTGCGCGCTCGGATTTGATCGCCAATGCGCGACCGGTCGTGGTCAATGTGTTCGCCTCCTGGTGCGTGCCATGCCGCGCCGAGCACTCGGTTCTGACCGGCTTCGTCGAGCGCGACGGCATCCGGCTTTTCGGCATCAACTACAAGGACAAGCCGAAAGATGCGGTGCGCTGGCTGTCCGATCTTGGCAACCCTTATGAGCGCATCGGCTCCGACATTACCGGCAGGGCGGGGATCGAATGGGGAATTTCGGGCGTACCGGAAACCTTCATCGTCGGGCCGGACGGGACGGTGCTCTACCGCTATGTCGGCCCGGTTGTCGGGGAAGAAGCGGTCGCCAAGTTCCGCGCGGCACTGGCGCAAGCCGGTGCTTTCGAAGACAGGAGCAGCTGATGAGACGATTGTTTTTATGGGTAATTCTCGCCGTCTTCCTGCCCTTATCCGCACTGGCGGTTGAACCGGACGAGATGCTTGCGGACCCTGAGCTGGAAGCCCGGGCGCGCGAAATATCGCGTCAATTGCGCTGTGTCGTCTGCCAGAACCAGGACATCGACAGTTCCAATGCCGGCGTTGCCCGAGATTTGCGGCTTCTGGTTCGGGAACGGCTGCTGGAAGGCGATCGCGACGAAGACGTGCTTGCCTTCATCCAGGCGCGCTATGGCGATTATGTTCTTCTGAAACCGCCATTCAAACCCGAAACCTATGCGCTCTGGATCGCGCCGCCGCTACTGGCGGTCATTGCCGCGTTCTTCGGTCTGAGCGTCGTGATGCGCGGCCGAAAAATGCCTGCGGGCAACGGATTGAGCGAAGCAGAAGAGCAGCAGGTTGCACGCTTCATCAAGGCCGAAAAACATGGAGGCACATCATGATCTGGATCGGTTTCATTGTGTTGGCCCTGGCCGCGGTTCTGTTCACGGTCTGGCCGCTGTTGGCGCGGGGCAAGGGCGCAGCGGTGGTCAAGGATGGGACATCGGCGGTTCTGATCGACCAGCTGGACGAGGTACAAAGAGACCGTAACCGCGGGTTGCTTTCGGCGGACGAGGCGGCTGCGGCCCGTCTGGAGATCAAGCGGCGGATTTTGACGTTGTCGCGGAAGCCGGCGGATCCGGGGGCACGGCCGTCGGGAGAGGGCAGGTCTGCCATTTTGGTTTCGGCCGTGTTCGTTCCCTTTCTCGCGATCGGCTATTATGCGATCAACGGCGCGCCGGGGATGTCGAATCCTCCTGTCGCCGAGCTTCAGGCGGCGCGCGAAGAGGACGCGAAGATTGCAGAGCTCGCCCGGAAGCTTTTCGCGCGGCTCAGCGATGATCCGGCGGGAGGCCCGAGCGACGGCTGGATGCTGCTTGGGCAGACCTATATGCGCATGGGAAATTTTGACGAAGCCGTGTTGGCATTCGAGACGGTCTCAAGCCGCGAGGAGGCCAACTCGGCAACCTGGTCGATGTTGGCCGAGGCTCTGATCCGGGCGGAAAACGGTGTCATCACGCCCCGGGCAACGGCGGCAATCGACACCGCCCTGGAGGTGAATCCGGCCAACCCTGCCGCAGCTTTTTTCAAGGCCATGGCCCTCGGCCAGGCCGGAAACGAGACCGGTGCGCATGATCTGCTGGTGTCGCGACTGGAGTCCGCCGACGGCTTTGCACCCTGGATGGAAAGCTTTGTGGACGAGGCGAACCGGCTGGGGGCCGGGATCGGCCGTCCGGCTTTGACTCTCGCCGACTTTGCACCAATGGCCGCACCCGGACCTTCCGCTGCCGATGTCGCGGCGGCCCGGGACATGACGCAAGAGGATCGCGCAGGGTTCATCCGTTCGATGGTGGAACGGCTTGCGGCGCGGCTTGAAGACGAGCCCGACGACCTCGATGGCTGGATGAGGCTGGCAAATGCCTATTCCGTCCTGGGGGAACGCCAGAATGCGATCTCGGCCTACGAGACAGCGAGCGCCTTGCTTCGCGATGCTCCGAGCAACGACCCGAGGCGCGCAGAGGTTGAGCGGGCCTTGTCGGAATTGAAAGGGTGAGCCCGATGAGACGGCGCAGCTTTTTGACGGGTGGCCTGGCCGTTTCGGCCCTTACGGTTGCGACACCTCTGCGCGCACATGACGAATTGATCCCCGACTATGCGCTTTCTGAGGAGCTCCTGCCGCGCGTGGTTGCGACCACGGCCGGATTTGAGCCGTTCGAGATACATGTCGATCCCGATCAGTTTTCTCTTTACTGGACGCTGCCGGACGACAAGGCGATTCGCTACAAGATTGGCATCGGGCGCCCCGGCCTCTACGAAGCGGGCGCGTTTTTCGTCGGAGCCCGGAGAGAATGGCCAAGCTGGAAACCCACAGCAGCGATGATCAAACGGCAACCGGATCAGTATGCCCGGTTTTCGAATGGTCTGCCGGGCGGGATCAACAACCCGCTCGGCGCGCGGGCGCTCTATCTGTTTCAGCCGGGGCGGGGCGACACGATGCTCCGGATTCATGGAACCAACGATCCCTCGACCCTCGTTCGCCGGGTATCGAATGGCTGCGCCCGTCTGGTCAACGACCAGATGATCGGCCTCTACAATCGTGTCCCGCTGCATACGCGGGTGGTGTTGCATCCGGTCGCGTGACCGGCGTCACAGCCTCACCTCATCACCCCGATAACGGGGGATGCAAGCCGGGCGTCTTCCAAGGCGTCGAGCACGCTGGAGGCTGAGAGGATTTCGGACAGAACGATACCGTCGGGCGCTGCCGGGCCGTAGACGGCGTTGAAGGGTATGCCGTAGCGGTTGAACTGTTCCAGATAGCGCGAAATGGTTGCGTCAGGTCTGGTCCAATCCGCCTGCATCGTGGTCACGTCGGCACTTTCGAGCGCGGACAGAACCGGCTCGCGATCGAGCACGAGCGCCTTGTTGGCCTTGCAGGTCAGACACCAGTCGGCGGTGACATCGACAAAGACCACCTCGCCGCGCGAGACCAGACGCGCGATCTCGCCGCGATCGAAGCGAACCCAGTCATGCAACTCCTGCTGCTTTGAAACGCTGGCTGGTTGCGACAGCGTGGTTGCCGCGAGAAGCGGCAGCACCGTAAACACCGCAATGCCCGACCATCGAAGCCATGGCGATGGTCGGTTCCAGGCCAAGGTGAGGATCAGGATTGCCGTCAGGCCAGCCGCGGCCGCCGCGGCGGCGGGTCCGGCAACCCCGATCAGCACCCAGATCAGCCAGAGCGCGGTGACGACCAGAAGCCCGCCCAGCACCAGCTTCACACCGATCATCCAGCGCCCAGGTTTAGGCAGAAGGCGTACCAGACCGGGCGACGCGGCCAGCACCAGATAGGGGGTCGCAAGACCCACGCCGAGACTGGTGAAGACGAGTACAAGATCAACACCGCGACCGGCGAGGGCAAAAGCAACAGCCGTGCCGAGGAACGGCGCAGAGCAGGGTGTCGCCATGACCGCGCCGAACAAGCCGGTCAGGAAATCGGAGCCGTAGCCATTTCCGCCACCGGCCCGGGACAGCTTGGTCAGCAGGCTGGACGGCAGGTTGATCTGGAACATTCCAAACAGGTTGGCCGAAAACACCATGAGAATGACAAACATCAGGGCCAGGAATGCCGGGCTCTGGAACTGAAGCCCCCAGCCCACCGCTAATCCGAGGCGCTGGAGCACGAACAAAACCGCGGACAGGCCCCACATGAACACCATGACGCCGCCTGCCGCCGCCAGAAATCCGCCGCGCACCGTCATTGGGCTGCGCCCCTGCTGTCTCAGAGCCGAAGAAAGCTTGATCGATAGTACCGGAAGGACGCAGGGCATGACATTGAGGATCAAACCGCCCAAAAGGGCGATGGTGGCGATCCAGGCGACATGAGCGAGACCGGGCGCAAGCTGTTTGACAGTGAATGGAGGCGTGAGCGGGCGATCCGCCGGTTCCGGCGTTACGGTGAATGCTCGGCCGGGGCTGTCGGTGACGGTCAGGACCGGCGGCTGGTAGCTGTCTTCATTGAGCGCCAAGACGGGAAAGCGCGCCCAAAGCAGGTGGCCTTCCTCGCCCAGGCGTATGTCTGGTTTGCCAAGTGCGGTGCCGGTGCCCATTTCCGGGAAGACATCCGGCGCATCGAAGGGAACTGCAGACTGCAATGCCACGGTGAGCTCTGTCTTGCCGGAATCGACATGCGCGTGTGCCGATGTCAGGGCTGCCGTATCTCCCTCAAGCGGAACACGGGCGGAAAACGCGCCGATCCGGTCCGCCGCCTGCTGGTCGAGCCCGTTTCCTCGGGGCAGCGTCAGCGTCAGCGCGAAGTCCTGTGGCACGCAGACGTCCGAACAGGTCAATAGCGTGACCGCGGCCGCGAGCGTTGCGGGGTCGCCCGGCCGTTCAAGCTGAATGCGCAGCGGAAAGACGACTTCGTCTTGATAGCCGAAATTCTCTATTCCAAAAGCGGTGAACCGTGTCGGCGCCGGCCAAAAGACCTCGACCTTGGCGACGTTGTCGGATCCGGCCCAATCGACTTGCGGCGGAATTCCGACCTCGCCGGGTGAGTGCCAATAGGTTTTCCAGCCCTTTGCCAAGTCCAGATCCAGCCCTGCGGAGATGTTGGCCACGCCCTGGGCGACACCGTCCTGGGCAGAGATGAGTTTGGCGGTCACGGCAGGTGAAGAAAACGCCTCCGAGGCTCCCGCAACCGCGCCGCCAGGGGCCTGGACGCCGATGACGGCCGCCAAGGCTGCGGCATGGATGAGGGTTCCAAGGGCGCCTTTGACCAGCATGGTGCGATCTCGCTTTCGAAAGTCCGGGTGTCACTCGGTTGCCTGAACAACAACGCTCTGTATGTCGGCGATGAAGTAGCCCTGACGGCCGTTTTCACAAGAAATGTCCTGCACCGAGCCGTTTGCCGAGCCTAAGAGCCTGCATCCTCGCGGTGCGATCGAGGTGGCGTTCCCGGCGGAGAAGGACACGTCATCCGGCTTGCGGCATTCAGCAGGAGGTGTGGCGCAGCCACTGACCCAGAGCGCGGCGACTCCGACCAGCAAGGCGCCCCGTTTTCTGTTCAATTCAAGGCCTTTGGTTGTGCAGGTCTTCCCCCCGGCGGTCAGGCAAGAGCGGGATTGCGCGCACTTGTTGCTCATCTTCCGAAGCCCGGTGACAGGATTTTCCCATCACCTTGTGCAACACTAAATGAGCACCGACGCAGAGCAATAGCGGAGCGAAGACGACCGCATTGCTCCAGAGCCCGCTGAGGCTGCCTCCGGCAACAAGAAAGCCAGCGATGGGAAGAAGCATGACTGCGCAGCAGACCATCATCCCATAATGCATGAGTTTTGACTGGCCTTGCGGGCTCTGGTTTGGCTTGTCGCGCATCGAATCCTCTCGAGGTTGCGTCTTGGCTCCATTTGCAGACCTCTCGCACGGCAAGGTCAAGGATACATTTGGATACAAAAATCACCACCTTGTCAGGTTGATGTGAGCCGGTCTTCTAGTAGAGAAATATTGGAAAAACCGGCGAAATCGTCGCTATCTTTGGAGGCAAGGTGTGAGCAAGTCAGAAAAGAACAAAATCAACAGACGGGAATTGATTGCAAGCGCATCTGTCTTCCTGGCGCTGCCGGGGATCGTGCGTGCCCAGGACGACCAGGACGAAGCGGCAGTTCGACGCAACATCTCCTCGTTTGCGTTGCATGATTGGCGAGATCATTTCGACGGTCTTGGCAAAGGTGTCCTGCTGTCTGATACAAACACCAAAGTGCTTCAGCACTGGACTGCGGATGGCGAGATGCGGGCCTATCCGACCTCTGTGCCGTTGACCGACGAATTGACTCGCCGCGGCTATAGCGAAGTTGTCGAGAAGCGGGAAAACCCCGGCTGGGCGCCGACGCCGGCGATGCGGGAACGCAATCCCGAGTGGCCGGCCTATGTTCCCGGCGGTGATCCGCTGAACCCCTTGGGAACGCGTGCGCTCTATCTGTCCTGGCAGTATTACCGGATCCACGGGACACAGGATACGCGCAAGATCGGGCGGCGGTCTTCCAATGGCTGCATCGGCCTTTACAATGCGCAGATCGAGGAAGTCTACAGCCGGACACCGATCGGCACGCAGGTAAAATTGATCTGAGCCACGCGGACCCGAGAGCAGAGCAGGAAGAAAAATGAACGTATCGAGCTTTTTTGTCGGTGGAACTCTTTTGGTTGGGCTTGCCGTGGCGGGGTGGCAGATGTTTCAGCCTGAACCGGCGAGCCAGGGCCATTCCATGGTGCCGCCTGACACCAGCAAAATTTCCGAGGGCGCGCCAATCGTCGAGGTCAGGCTTCCGACCGAGCTGTCGCAGGAGGCGATGATCGGAAAGCGCGGGTTCGAGGCGAAATGTGCGGCGTGCCACGGCGAAAATGCCGCCGGGCAAAACGGCGTGGCACCGCCCCTCGTGCACAAGATTTACGAGCCGAACCACCATTCCGACGCGTCATTCCTGTCAGCTGCGTTGAACGGGGTCAGCTCACATCACTGGAATTTCGGAAACATGCCGCCGGTCGAAGGGTTGACCCAGGCGGATGTGCGATACATCGCGCGCTATGTGCGCGAACTCCAGCGGGAGAACGGGATCAATTGATACGTCGTCAGGGCGGGACATATGTAATGCTGCTGTTGCGTGCTGCCCTGTTCTGCGCGCTCGCCGTGTTCCTGGCTTTGCCGGAAACCGTGCGCGCGCATTCGGAGAATGCAATTGCCGAAGCCTCGAAGAGTGACTTGGCCCACGGGGCGTCGCATGATGCCCATGGCGTAGAGATTTCCGGACATTGCCATCCGGGGCTCGACTGTTTTGTTTCCGCGGTGTTTTCGGTTCAGCCCATGATCAAGAGTTCGGGCGCCGAAGCGCGCGCGATCTTTGCCTTTGTCAAACACGAAAGTCAGAGCTGGCGGCCCTTGTTCGAGCCGCCACCTCCCCGAAACCTGTCCTGAGTCAGCATACCCATCCCCATACTGATCAAGGACCATACCAATGAAAAAATCCACCATACTCGCCGGGCTGTTTTTTACCACGGCGGCTGCAACCGCATACGCACATGGCGGGGCAACAGGAATCGTGAAAGAGCGCATGGACGCGATGTCGGCGATGGGCAAAGCCGTCAAGGCGCTTGCGCCGATGATGCGCGGGGAAACCACTTATGACCCTGCTGCCGTGCGTTCCACAGCCAAGGTCATCGGCAGCCATGCGGGCACCAATCTGACCAAGTTGTTTCCCGAAGGAAGCGGTGGCGCTCCGTCTGAATCGAAAGGCGCGATCTGGGTCAGCTGGAACGAATTTTCCAAATTGGCAGAACGGCTTGAAATCTACGCAGATGGGTTGGCCAGCGCGGCCGACAACGGGCTGATGTCCGCAAACCAGGCCGGGGCGTCTGCCGCGACCATGATGGGCAGCGGCAGCATGATGGGGGCAGGCTCTGGCATGATGGGCGGCACGATGATGCAGGCCGCGATGAGCGCCGAAGATATCGCGGCGATGCCGGTGGATGGCGCCTTCGAAATGGTCAGTCAGGTCTGTTCGGCCTGCCACACAAAATTCCGCGCGGAGTCCAAGTAAGATGCGGCGAATTATTCAGTTTGGAACCGGGGCGATGGCAATGGGTATCATTGTTCTGGGGGCACTTGTGGTCTGGCCGATTGGTCTCAACCCAAAACCGATCAAGCTTGAAGGAAATGTCGAACGCGGGGCCTATCTGGCCCGCGCGGGGGGCTGTATTGCCTGCCATACCAAATATGAGGCAGGCGGTGCGCCGCTGGCGGGGGGGGTTAAACTGGATACCCCGTTTGGCGCGCTTTACTCCCCCAATCTGACCACTGATCCAGAATTCGGGATCGGCGGCTGGACGGCCGAGGACTTCGCAAAGGCAGTTCGGCAGGGGGTTTCCCCGGATGGGGAACCATATTACCCGGCCTTCACCTATCCATTCTATGCCAACCTCACGAACCAGGACATCGCCGATCTGTGGGCGGCGTTTCAGACGGTTCCGCCCGTGGCCCAACCGGCACCGGACCACGAGATGCCATTTCCTTTCAACCAGCGTTGGGGCCTCAAGCTGTGGCGCGCGGCATTTCTCGAGCCGCCGCGCAGCGATCCGATTGCGGGAAATGGTGCCGTGTGGAACCGGGGGCGCGAACTGGTTGGCGGAATAGCCCATTGCGCCGCCTGCCATACCGGGCGCAATTTTCTTGGCGCACGCAACTCCGACAGCGAACATTTCGCCGGTAATCCCTCTTTACCCGGTGGCAACAAAGCCCCAGCGATCGACCATGAGACGCTGCAATCGCGGGGATGGAGTGTGGCTGAACTGGCCTATGCCTTGAAAACCGGCATTACCCCCTCGGGGGACGCCTTTGGCGGATCCATGGGCGAAGTGGTGTTGCAGGGCACGCGGTACCTGACGGATGACGATCGGCGGGCCATTGCAACATATCTGATGGATGATCACACCGGGGGCTGATCAAATTGCGGTTGGCGCAGCGCCACCCGCCACAACGAAAGAGACGACATGAGTCAGACACGACGCAACATTCTGCAAGCAGGCGGCGCTGCGGCTTTGCTCTGGACGCTGCCGCGAACAGGATTTGCCGAGGTGGACGGGTTGACCACTATGACGGCCCGGCCCGGCAAGGTGCAGCTGGCGCCGTCGCAATACCCTCAGACCGAAATCTGGGGATATGACGGCCAGATGCCCGGGCCGGTGATCCGGGTGAAACAGGGCGATCGGGTCAGACGGCGTTTCGTCAATGAACTGCCGCAGGCAAGCTCGGTGCATTGGCACGGGGTGCGGATCGAAAACGCCATGGACGGCGTTGCCGGGCTGACCCAGGATGCGGTCGATCCCGGAGGCAGCTTCGATTATGACTTCATTGCGCCTGATGCGGGCACCTATTGGTTTCACGCCCATAACCGTTCGGTGGAACAAGTGGCGCGCGGGCTTTATGGCGCGTTGATCGTCGAAGAAGCGGAAAGCCCGGATGTCGATCGCGACGAGGTGCTGCTCCTCGATGACTGGTTGCTCGATCCAAAAACCGCCCAGATCGACTCGGATTTCGATGCGCCGCATGATCGCAGCCACGCGGGGCGGCGGGGCAATTACATCGCAACCAACGCGACAGCGGGATTTGAACTCACCGCCAAACGAAATGAACGGCTGAGATTGCGCCTGATCAATGCGGCCAATGCCCGGATATTCGAGATGGGGCTTTCCGGCCTAGAGGGCTGGACGGTTTCTCATGATGGCATGCCGCTGGTCAGCCCGGAAAAGGTCGACGGCACCTTGCTGCTCGGACCCGGTCAGCGCGTGGATCTGATTGTCGATGTCGTGGCCGATATCGGTGAAACTGCCCATCTCGTCCGCTATGATGACCAGCAGGTCTATTCACAGGTGTCGATCAAGGTTGAAGGGTCGGCCTCCACGAGCCGACGCCCCGATCCTCGCCCACTTGCGCCCAATCCGAATATGGAGGTTGGCGGCATTGACGGTGCGCGCCAGCTGCGCCTGAACATGGAAGGCGGGGCCATGGGGCGCCTTGATGCGGCGGTTTTGAATGGCGAGCGCAAATCCTTCCGGCAACTGGCGCAGGCCAACGAGTTCTGGGCTTTCAACGGGGTGATCGGCATGACCGAGGAACCGCTGGCGAAGCTTTCCCGCGGTGAGACCGCTCGGCTGCAAATCGTCAATGATACTGCCTTTCCGCACGCGATGCACCTGCATGGCATGCATTTTCGCGAGCTGTTGAAGGATGGCGCGCTGGGTCCGCTGCGCGATACGATTCTGATGTTTGGCGGCGAGACACGCGAGATCGCCTTCGTTGCCGGCAACCCCGGAAAATGGCTGTTTCATTGCCATATGCTGTCGCATGCCGCCTCGGGCATGATGACATGGGTCGATGTAGCATGAGAAGAAAGGCCATATTGCTTGCTGCGGTTACAGCTGTCTTGGTGGGAGCCGCGAGTTGGCTGCTGTTTCGGGATGGCGCAGGTCGATCCGGTGTCGCTCTCGCCGAAATCGATATCGAGGCGGGAAAGACGCTCTATGGCGAGAATTGCGCGTCTTGCCACGGGGAAAATCTCGAAGGACAGCCGGACTGGCGCTCGCCGGGGGAAGACGGGCGCCTACCGGCGCCGCCGCATGATTTTTCTGGCCACACCTGGCATCATCCTGACGGTATGATTTTCGATTATACGAAGCTTGGCGGCAAGGCGGCACTGGCCAGCCAGGGGCTAGAGTTCGACAGCGGAATGCCGGGTTTTGGCGAAAGCCTGAGCGATGCGGAAATCCACAACATCCTTGCCTTCATCAAATCGACCTGGCCGGAGCGCGCGCGCCAGGTCCAGGCGGAGCGCACACAGGCTGACATCAAACAGGGAGAGAATTGATATGACCATCAGACAGGGACTGCTTGCGCTTGTGTTGGCGCTCGGTATTCCGTTGCCATCCGCTGCCGACGGGCTGGATGAGGCGCGGGTGCGTGAGCTGGTGCTCGAAACGATCCTCGACAACCCGGAAATCATCATGGAGGCCGTCGCCATCCTTGAACAGCGGCAGGCGGCGGCGCAGGCGGGGTCTCAGGCGGACGCTCTGGCCGATCAGAGGGTGCTTCTGGAGCAGGATCCCAACGCGCCTGTTCTTGGCAATCCCGCGGGGGATGTGACCGTGGTGGAATTCTTCGACTATAATTGCCCTTACTGTCGGCGGGCGATGACGCAGGTTCAGGGCTTGCTCGAAGCGGATGTGGATGTCCGGCTGGTTTACCGCGAATGGCCGATTCTGGGCGATGGGTCGGTGTTTGCGGCCAAGGCTGCGCTGGCGGCTCGCAAACAGGGCAAATACGAGGCGTTTCATTGGGCAATGATGGCGATGAAAGATCGCGCGGAGGAGACATCGGTGCTGCGCATTGCCGAGGAGGTCGGTCTGGATATCGAGCAGCTTCGCCGCGACATGGAGGCGCCCGAGGTCGAGGAACATATTGCGACTTCGATGCGCCTGACACAGGCGCTCGGATTCAACGGAACGCCATCATTCGTGATTGGTGACAATCTTGTGCCCGGTTATGTCGAGCTTGAAACCCTGGAGGGGCTCGTTTC
>CBDUGF010000001.1:0-81569 GCA_965366835.1 uncultured Rhodobacterales bacterium | reverse complement strand
GAAGCGTTTGCCAGGGTGATGGCCGTGCTGATCTTCCAGCAGCACCAGCAACGCGATAGCATCCGCGCCATTGGGTTGACCGCGCAGGGCATCCAAAGCCAGCCGTTGCAACGGAAAGGCGCTGTCACGGTCCCGATAGATGCGGTTTTCCAACCGGCATTTCCAAGCCCATCCGGCAATGCCTGCCAACTCGCTGTCCGGCATCGTCGCAGGATCAATGCACCAATCGTCACGGATGCCCGCAAGGTTGGCTTGAAGTTCCGCCGCGCCATCCACCAGTTCCACCATCCGCATGGCCTCCTTCACAAGTTCCACATGGCGATGCCCGGTCAGGATCGGGTCAGTCACAGGGTGCACAGCGCCGCGCAAAGGTGGCAGGGCATCTTTCCCCAGCATACCCTTCACCGGATTATAGAAACCGCCGTCAGGGCGCACTGACAGCGGCCCCACCACATAGCTGCGCGCGCCTGTCTTGATATCCACGGGCAAACCTTCGCCGCGCAGGTTCGGCACGGTCCCGGCGACGAGATAGTATAGATGCCACCCGCGTGGCGTCTTGATCTGCACAGGGCTGATCCCAAACCGTGCCTCCATTGCGGCAACAAGGTCGGGGCTGTCGCTGTCGCAGTCGATCACTGCCAAGCCATCCAGCCGCACCCCGTAGGTTGTCGATCCCGTCCGATGCATCGGGGCCAATACCCGCGCTAGAGTCACGTCAGTGTCAGCCCATGCCCGCAAAAGCGGCGCCTTGCCATCCGCGCCACCCAAGGGCAGCAAGGGGAAGCCCGCCCCTTTCAGGCGAACAACCTCGTTGCGAATTGCATCGGGCAAAGTGTTCACCCTTAGGGCTTTCATCGCTGTCCCTCCCCATAAGCCAGGGCTACAATGAATCTTGCCACAGACCGGGAAACCCCAAGTTCGCGACAAAGGCGGGCAATGCGCAGGGCCATCATGTGCGGCCCTCCACCTGTTCAATCGTCACGGCGCTTTTCAGCCGATAAACGCCATGCTCACCCGGAAAATCGCCACCGTGCGGCTGCATATCGGTAGCAATGGCAACACCCTTGCGGCGAAGTGTCATCACATAATGAAAGACACGCGGCGCGGGGTTGTGCAGCGGCGTGATGCCACTTTCGCCCGCCTTGACCAGTTCCTGCAATGTCCAATCCAAACGGCCTTTCAGGTGCAGCGTGATGGGCGTGTCGCTCGTTTCGATTTTAGCTTTGATTTTCATGTGTTCGGTTTCCTTGATTGAAAACAGAACGGGACCGGGGTATTCTTGCGCTAGTCACAGCCGAATAGAGCCGCTGCCCGTTCAAAGGGTGGCGGTTTTTCGTTATGCGGCGTTTGCTTTGGCAGCTTCCCAAGCCTCGATATCCGACAGCTTCCAGCGGGTGCAGCCGGGGGTCAGGCGGATCGGTTTGGGAAAGGTTGGGTCGGTCTTGAGCCAGCGGCGCGGGGTTAGATGATGAACCGCGTAACGTGCGCCGATTTGTCGGTCGGTGAGATAAGTTGCAGGCATGTGATGCACTCCAATCGGTTGAGATTGGACGCAACTTCCTACTTTGCGGCCTGACGGTCAGGACGGAGCTTCAGCCAGTATCTCCGTCCCGGCCATACCAAGGAGATGATACTTCAAAATACCTCTCCGCAGAGGGGAGTTTCTCGTAGAGTCCTTCTAGTATTTTCAGAAGGCTATTCATCTCTTCGCGAAGCTTTTCGTTCTTGGCATGAACAATTAACTCCTTGATCGCCCTCCAGCTTTTTCCGTGTCCAAGCTCTTTTAGCGCCTCGGACACGGCATCACATGCCGAAGCAGGCTCACTCGCTTCGTTCCGTGTCAGCGAAAGATCGAAATTCCTTGCCAGTAGGTGCGCTGTCATAAGCAGCAAGAGATTGGCCACGAAAGTAACTGAGCGCTTTGATGCCTTCGCGGGAGACGGCAGACCGGGGCCGACCCGCAGGGCTGCAAACACCCGAAGTGGGTAGGTTAACTCTTCACCGCGTTGGATTTTTGAAGCCGTGATATGACACAGTAGATCAAATGCGGCCCGGGAATTTTCGGAATGGGGCACAAGCGATTCGGCGGCACCTTCTGGGAATAAGAAATATGTGCCTGTTTCGTCAGAGACCTGAATGAAGGGCACACAAAATTTGAGCACAATTTCCTCGGGTTCAGCTGCGGGGACGATTAGCTTCCCATCGTGAACAAAATTCCGAAGAATTCCCTTCGAAAATTTGACCGCTTCAGAGAAACTATCGTTCATTTTGCAGTCTGAACACATTGTTGCTTGACTGCTCGTCGCATAGGAACTCCGCCCAATCTGCCATCATCTTGCGGCGTCTCTCGATCATGTCCATGCGCCGATAGGATGCTTCCACCGTATTGCTGATGCGATGCGCCAGCGCTACCTCTGCCATATCGCCGGGGTAGGTCGTGCGCTCAGCCACCCAATCGCGAAACGTGCTGCGAAGCCCGTGCGGCACGGCGCGGCGCTTTGACTCGCGATCCACAAAGCCGGCACCACCCGCCGCGATATCAGCCTCATGCATCCGCTTCATTGCAGCCGAAAGCGTCATGTCAGACAATTGTCCACCAAGCGCCGCCGGAAACACCAGCGGGTTGCCTTCCAGTCGTGGCAAGGCTTGTATCAGCGCCAAAGCCTCCCCCGACAAGGGAACGCGATGTTCACGGTCCATTTTCATCCGCGCCGCCGGGATGATCCACAGCGCCTTGTCCAAGTCTATTTCTTCCCACAGCGCGCCGCGTATCTCTTGGGATCGCAGAGCAGTAAGAGCCAGAAATTCCAAAGCCCGCGCGCCAAAACCTTCGCGGGTCCGAAGCGTGGCAAACCAGCGCGGGGCATCCTCAATCTGCAAGGCGGGCTGATTTTCTTCCTTTGCGACCTTGGAAGGCGCGGGCAGAAGTTCCTTGAGGTTGCCCGCCCATCGCGCCGGATTGTCGCCCGTCCGATGCCCCGCCACCGTCGCCCATGACAGCACCGCCTCTATCCGGCCCCGAAGGCGTGATGCGGTTTCGGTCTTATCAGTCCAGATTGGCTCCAACACGCGCAGCACATCTTGCACGACGATATCCTGCACCAGCATTTTGCCCAATTCGGGCTTGGCATAGGTTTCCAGCGTGTTTCGCCATTGTTGCCGGTGTTTGGGGTTTTTGAAGGCGTCCAGCTTGGCCGCAAGGTATTTGTCCGTTGCATCGGCAAAGGTCAGGCCACGGCGCTGCGCGGCTGCTAGTGCGGCCTTGGCGGCCTTACGTTCCTCTATCGGGTCAATGCCTTGGCTGATCTTGTCGCGGGCCTCACGCGCCCTTTCGCGCGCCTGTGCCAACGTGACCGCCGGGAATCCGCCCAAGCCGATATCACGCCGCCTCGTGCCAACTATCGCGCGCAGCACCCAAGAGCGGCCATCCTTGGGGGTCAGTTGCAGGTGAAGGCCAGGAACGCCACCAACCGAAAACAGCACGTTCCGCTTGCCACCGGGATGCGCAAGGCGCTTCACATCTATGGCGGACAACTCGCTCGCGATCCTAGGCATCTTGCTACCCCACATTCCACCCAACATAGATAATGTAATCGGCTGCATATTATGGCGCAATGTTGCATATCGAATGTTGTGGGGCAGTCTGAATTTCGCCAGACTTACAATGGTTTAAGCTATTGATTGCGAATGGTTGTGTAGCCTTTATGGCGGGCTGTCTCTCCGCCACTAACTATTTTATTTCAATGGATTGCAGCCGTCTCTTGAAGTTACGAGAGCGCGGTTCGCCGCCTTGCCGGCGGCATCGGCGTCGCCCCGACCACGGCAATTCCTCCGCCGGATGCACCCGATGCAAGTCTCGCCGCGCGACGGATCGAGCCGCGCGGCGCAGGTGAAAGCGGCAAAACCTATGCGTTGCCCTCGAACTTGAAGGATACCTTGACCTTGGCCCGGTAGGCCGTGACCTTGCCCTTCTCGATCACCATGTCCATCTCGACAACCTCCGCAACGCGAAGCTCGCGCAGCGACTCACCCGCGCGGTTCACAGCCGCAGTGGCTGCCTTCTCCCATGACTCCGTGCTGGTGCCAACGAGTTCGATGACCTTGTAAACGCTGTCAGACATTGGTTTTCTCCCTTGTTCAGGCGCTCCGAATGGGGCGCGAGAACCACCATCTTACAAGATAAAGCGCGTTTCGTCTGGAAAGGTTGAAAGATGCTCGCACAGGCCCGCGACGGGCACCCGTCGGGCCGCTGGAATGTCCGGCGTCAAGATCATTCAGGGCTTCAGCCTGCCAACCTGACGGCACGACAACCCGCCCCAATCACGCCCCAATCTCCGCCAAATCTCCCCGAAATTGTTTCGATTTCGAACATAATCCGCCGCAATTGTTTCCGATCATGATCCCGAGAGAGATGCCACACCGGCGTCGATGCCCTGAAAGGTCAAGGTCATGAGTGAAGCCGTTGCAAAGAACCCCGCCGCAGAGGCCGCGCCGCGCCACGGGCGCCTGTTCGAGCTGATCCGCCAGCACAACATCGCGGCCAGCGCCCCGGTCCAGCCGCACCTTGCCGCGCAAGTCCTGCGCGAGGCTGCCAAGGCACCGCGCGCAACGCTGCTGCCGCAAGAGCAGCAAGCCCTCGGCATCACCGCGAGCTTTGGCCGCTGAACCCGGTCTTCAGCCCCTGAACCCGGTCGCAATCACGAATTTTTCCGAGCTGTCCGCCCGGCTGCTGGGCGGCTTCACATGCGCCACCTTGTCGAACTTCTGCTTCAACAGCTTCTGAAGCTCGCCCTCCGCACCTCCGGCCAGAACCTTGGCGACAAAGGTGCCGCCCTCCTCCAGCACATCGAACGCAAACCAGGCCGCCGCCTCGCACAGCGCGATGATGCGCAGATGGTCGGTCTGCTTGTGCCCCGAGCTCGATGCCGCCATGTCGCTCATCACCACGTCGGCCTTGCCGCCAAGCCAGGCCTTGACCTGCTCGTCGGCATCGTCGGCCATGAAATCGAGCTGGTGGATCTCGCAGCCGGCGATCGGCTCGACCTCCTGAATGTCTATCCCCAGGATCCGCCCCACGGCCTTGTCGCTCTTTTCGCCCAGCGCATTCACCCGCGGCACAGCCACCTGGCACCAGCCGCCCGGCGCACAGCCCAGATCGACGACCCGCGCACCGGGCACCAGGAAGCGGTATTTCTCGTCCAGCTCGAGGATCTTGAACGCCGCGCGCCCGCGATAGCCCTCCTTGTGGGCCCGCGCCACATAGGGGTCGTTCAATTGCCGCTGCAACCACCGGGTCGAGCTCAGCTTGCGCCCGCGCGCAGTCTTCACCTTCACCTTCAGCTCGCGTTGCCCGCGCCCCGACGTGTTCTTTCCCGTGGGTGTCTTTGCCATGTCAGCCCCCTAGCCCGGATGCCGGGTTACACCGAAAACCGCCCGGTTGAAACGCTTCCCGGAGCGCTCATCCATCGGCGGCGACAATTCCTTCATGCACAAACTCGATTGCCTCGATCGCCACCGCGTTGCCCGCCGATTTCAGGTCGGCGCCGGTCACCTTGGTCGGCCAGGCGTTGCTCAGCGTCCATGTCATCGCCGCCGCACCGATTTCATCGAGCAGCTCGATCTTCACCGCGCGGCGCCTGATGGTGTTCATATTGATCTCCGAAAACCAGTCCCAGAACCCGTGGTCGCCCGCCATCAACAGTTTCTTGCAGGTCACGTTCGAGGGTTTGCGCAGCCCCGGCATCTTCACCGTCGAGAACGCCTTGCCGTTGCCGGCCCGATACTCGATCTCGTCGTTCTCGGCATCCAGCCCCGACACTTCCTGACAGGTAAACTGCATGTCTTCCATGCTCACCCGGAAAAAGAATTTCGGCATCGGCCAGACCGCACCCTGGTTCTCCCCCGCCATCTCAGAACGGCCCATCTTCCAACACCCCATCAGCGCTCATCTGGGCGTAAAGCAGCCCCTCGCGCAGGCCCCGGTCGGCCACGCTCAGCCGGTCGGTCGGCCAGCAGCGCAGCAAGGCCTGCAGGATCGCGCTGCCGCTCATGATCAGCGCCTGGCGGTCCTGTCCGATGCGCGGGTCGCGGCGCCGCCCAAGCGGGCCGAGCCGCAGGTAATCGCGGATCACCAGGTCGATCTGATCGCTGGTCATGCGCAGCCCGTCGACCTTGTTGCGGTCATAGCGTTTCAGCCCGAGATGCGACGCCGCCACCGTGGTAACGGTGCCCGAGGTGCCGACGATCTGGAAGCCCTTGCGCGCCTGCTCGTCCTTGTAGGGTGCAAACTCGGCCAGGTTCTCCTCGAAGAACCAGCTCATCAGCGCAAACCGCGCCGAGTCATCCTCGACATCGCGGAACTGGTCGCGCAGCGTCGCCACCCCCAGCGGCACCGAGATCCAGTCGACCACCCGGGCCGCGGGAAACGGACTGCCCGCCCCGGAAAACCCGGAATGCAGCCGCATGATCGCGCGCGGCCGGTCGCGCTTGGCGACCTGGCTCAGATCGATCCACACCAGCTCGGTCGAACCGCCGCCGATATCGACCACCAGCAATTGCTCGGTGTTGGTGCTGACCAGCGGTGCGCACGAGATCACCGCCAGCCGCGCCTCTTCCTCGGGTTGGATGATTTCCAGCGTCAGGCCGGTTTCGCGTCTGACCTGGGCGATGAATTCGCTCGCATTCACGGCCCGGCGGCAGGCTTCGGTCGCCACCAGCCGCATCCGCTGCACCTTGTGGCGCTTGAGCTTCTGCTGGCAGATCCGCATCGCCTGCACCGTGCGCCCCATCGAGGCACGGCTCAGCCGCCCGGTGCGTTCCAGCCCCGAGCCCAGCTGTACCGATTTGGAAAAACTGTCCACGACATGAAACTGACTGCCCTTGGGCTGGGCAATCAGCATGCGGCAACTGTTGGTGCCGAGATCGAGCGCGGCATAAAGCTGCGACGGATCCGGCGGATTGGGCGCGGGGCTCTCTACCGGTTTCGGGAACGCGCCCGCACCTTCGGGACGCTTGGGCGCCATGATTTACGCCCTCCATTTCGAGTTGCCTTCAATCTAGGCGCGCCCCGTCGCTCACGCAAGAGATTTCACCGCGCGCCCGGGTATCCGTCCGGCCCCGGCCCGGCATCGCCGTTCCCTTGGGTTGACGCGGATGGACAGCGCGCCAGCCATGATTATCATGGGCCAGAGCGAGAGGGTGGCCCGGGATGACACAGCACGACGATCCGAGCTTCGATGGGTTCGACGAGATCCATTTCCCCCGGCCGGCCGAGACCGGTTTCGACCGCGTGCTTGCCCGCGCACTCGCGCGCCGCGGCTTTCTTGGCGGCGCGCTGGCGCTGGGCGGCATCGCCACGCTGGGCGGCGCCATGGGCAACGCCCCCGCCCGCGCCCAGAGCAGCCGTTTCGCCTTCGCGGCACTTCCCGCCTCGGGCGAAGACACCGTCCGCCTGCCGCCCGGCTACAAGGCCGAGATCGTGCTGCGCTGGGGCGATCCGCTGTGGTCCGACGGCGCCGGTTTCGATCCCGAAACCCGCGGCACCGCTGCGTCCCAGGCCCGCGCCTTCGGCGACAATACCGACGGCATGGAAATCTTCGACCATCAGGGCCGCATCCTGCTGGTGGTCAACAACGAATATGCCAACCGCAAGGTGATCTGGGGCAACCGCGCCGAGGGCTGGCCCGAGACTGACGACGACATCGAAAAGGGCCTGCTCGCCCATGGCGTCAGCGTGGTCGAACTGGCCCAAGACGCGACCGGCTGGCACCCGGTGATCGACAGCCCGTTCAATCGCCGCATCACGCCGCGCACCGAAATGGAGATCACCGGCCCGGCGCGCGGCAACCCCCTGATGCAGACAGAGGCCGACCCGACCGGCAGCACTTCCTTCGGCACCTGGAACAATTGCGGCTCGGGCAAGACGCCCTGGGGCACCCATCTGGCCTGCGAAGAGAATTTCAACGGCTATTTCTCCGCCGCCGATCCCGATTTCAAGGCCTCGCCCGAGCATGAACGCTATGGCATTTCGGCCAGGGACTGGGGCTATGGCTGGGCCCGGATCGACAGTCGGTTCGACGTTGCCACAAACCCCAACGAGCCCAACCGCGCCGGATACGTGGTCGAGATCGACCCGCGCGATCCGGGCTCGACCCCGAAAAAGCGCACCGCCCTTGGCCGCTTCAAACATGAAAACGCCGAATGTGTGCTGGCGCGCGATGGCCGGCTGGTGATCTACATGGGCGATGATGAACGCGGCGAATTCCTCTATCGCTACGTCTCCGAGCGCGCCTATGCACCGGGCGCCGATACCGACGATCTGATGGAAAACGGCACGCTCCACGCCGCGAAGTTCCACGACAGCGGCACCGGAGAATGGCTGGCGCTCACCCCCGAGACCACCGGCCTCACGCAAGCCGAAATCTGCATCCATACCCGCCTGGCCGCTTCCGCCGTGGGTGCCACCACCATGGACCGCCCCGAATGGGTCGCCGCGCATCCCGAGATCGCAGAGCTCTATTGCGCCCTGACCAACAACAAGGATCGTGGCTTCCGGCCCAACGCCGGCGGCGATCCGACCCCGGCCAGCGGCCCCAACCCGCGCGCCGCCAATATCTACGGCCAGATTGTCCGCTGGCGGCCTCTCGGCGGCGATCACGGCGCCGATGGCTTCGACTGGGATCTCTACGCCCTGGCCGGCAACCCAGCGGTGCATTCCGATGCCTATGCCGGTTCGGAAAACATCACCGAGAGCAACATGTTCAACGCCCCCGACGGGCTCCACTTCTCGCCGTCCGGCCTGTTGTGGATCCAGACCGACGGCAACGATAGCGATACCGGCCCCTTCAAGGGCCAGGGCAACAACCAGATGCTCGCGGGCGATCCGGCGACGGGCGAAATCCGCCGCTTCCTCACCGGCCCCAACGAATGCGAGATTGCCGGGCTGTGCTGGGCGCCGGATCATCGCACCATGTTCGTCGGCATTCAGCATCCGGGCGACAACGGCGGCAACCACTGGCCCGATGGCGGCGACAGCGTGCCGCGTTCGGCCATCCTCGCCATCACCCGCCTCGATGGTGGCCCGGTAGGCTGAGCCGCCGGGCCGAGTCCGGGCCAGACCGCCTGAACGGAGGGCAGAGCCTGCTCAACATCATCATGAACATTTCGCGACCGCGCGCCGCTGGCCCCGTGCCGCTTTGCGCACTATGCTCGGCCCCCAAGGTCGCATTGCGCGCCCGCGAAGTCGAAAATCGCCCCCTGAGGCCGTGGATGCTCCAGTATGAGAGGGCAGGATTAGGAAGGAATCAGCCATGCCCGACGTCACCATCGTCTATTGGCGCGACATCCCGGCCCAGGTGATCGTGGGCAAGGGGCGTGGCGGGTCGAAAATGCCCCTGCCCGAGCGTTTCGAGCAGGCAATCGACCGTGCGGCGATGAAGGTCGGCGCGCAGGAAACCGATGCCTATCTGGCGGAATGGCGCAAGGCGCCGCCCTACTCCGTCGAGGGAGAGGCATCCGAGATCGCGGCCCGCGAAGCGGCCCGGCTCGATGCCGAATTCGATCAGGCCCGGATCAAGGCCCTGATCGCCAATGATGGCTGGGCGTGAGCCCCCGATGCGCTTTTGGAGTGCGATGATGTCCCTGTTGAACTTCCGCAAGAAAGAGACCCCGGCCTTCGCCCCGGTCAACGCCCAGCTCGAAGCCTTCCTTGACGGCTATTCGATCGAGGTGATGCCGCGCACCGCCGAAAAGGTCGAGGATTTCCGCGAGTTGCTGCCGCGCGGCACCCGTGTCTATATCGCCCATATCGACGGCACCCCGATCGAAGAGATGGTCGCCACCGCCGCCCGCCTCGCGCGCGAAGGCTATGACGTGATGCCGCATTTCCCGGCTCGCATCATCGCCGATCTCGCCACCCTGGAAAACTGGATCGCGATGTATCAGGGCGAGGCCGGTGTGAAACAGGCGCTGCTGCTGGCCGGCGGCGTCGACAAGCCGCAGGGCGATTTCCACTCCTCGATGCAGCTCCTGGAAACCGGCCTCTTTGACAAGGCCGGGTTCACCCGCCTGCACGTCGCCGGCCACCCCGAGGGCAACCGCGACATCGACCCGAATGGCGGCATGAAGATCGTCGAAGAAGCCATTCAATGGAAACAGAAATATTCCGAGCGGACCGATGCGAAAATGGCCATCGCCACGCAATTCGCCTTCGAGGCCAAGCCGATCATCGCTTGGGCCGATGGGCTGAAAGCGGCCGGCATCACCCTGCCGATCCATATCGGCATCGCCGGCCCGGCCAAGCTGCAGACCATGATCAAGTTCGCCGTCACCTGCGGCGTGGGCCCGTCCTTGCGCGTGCTGCAACGCCGCGCCAAGGATGTGACCAAGCTGTTGCTGCCGTTCGAGCCCACCGAGGTGCTCTCCGATCTCGCCGCCCACAAGGCCGCAAATCCCGACAGCAACATCGAACAGGTGCATTTCTTCCCGCTCGGCGGCATCAAGACCAACGCCCAATGGGCCCAGGATCATGGCGGCGCCTCGGGCGTGCCGGCCAATGCCGCTGCGTCCGCGTGACCCGGGCGCGCCGATCAATGGCCCGCGGTTCGGCCCCCGGGCGCGGATTTTCCCTGCCGGGCTTCTCGCCGGCAGGAATACCGCTTTGCAGACCGGATTTTTTTGCCTACGCTCGCCGCAGGATTCACTTTCCGGCCGAGGCTCGTCATGACACGCGCAGGTTTCTTCGCCTTGTTCCTGTTTTCCATCCTGGCCGGCACCGCCAGCGCCCAGCAGGCGCCACAGCTCAACCCGGTCGGCACCTGGCGCTGCGCGTCGAATTCCGACATCGTGTCGATCGACATGCTCTATCAGGTCGGACCCGACTATTCGGTTCAGGGCCAGGGCTCGATCGTCTACACCCAGACCAGCCGCATCTTCCAGATTCAGGGCCAGGGCAGCCTGGCGGCGTTTCCCCCCGATGCCTCCTCGCCCGAATGGCTGCTGCGGTTTCAGCTGATGCCGATGCAGGGCCACGCCATGTTCTCGGTTTTCGGCCGTCCGACCCAGGATCCAAACTACCTGCAATACAGCTATCGCGATCCCCAGTCCGGCATCCTCACCCAGACCAGCTGCGCGCGCGTTGGCTGATCCCGCGCCCCACGGCCAGCGGCCCGCAACACGCCGGAAAGCCCCCGGCAACAGCCCGCCAGGCGCGGCTGCAACCCCATGTCCAGTCTGCGACAAAAAGGATTAGAAATGACCCGTACAATCGTTGAATCCAAAACAAAAACTGCCATCATCGGCTTCGATCAGCCGTTCTGCGTGATCGGCGAGCGGATCAATCCCACGGGCCGCAAGATCCTCAACGAAGAGCTCGAGCGCGGCGATTTCTCCCGCGTCGAGGCCGATGCCCTGGCCCAGGTCGCCGCCGGTGCCACGGTGCTCGATATCAATTCCGGCGCCGTGTTTTCCAACAAGATGGCCGAAGACCCGCGCTATGCCGACAACAATTTCGTCGAGCCGACGCTGATGAAGCAGCTGGTCGAGATCGTGCAAAGGGTCGTCGATGTGCCGCTCTGTATCGACAGTTCGGTGCCCGGTGCGCTGGAAAACGGCCTCGCCGCCGCCGAGGGCCGCCCGCTCCTGAATTCGGTCACCGGCGAAGAAGAACGCATGGAGCTGGTGCTGCCGCTGGTCAAGAAATACAACGTCCCCGTGGTGGCGATCTCCAATGACGACACCGGGATTTCCGAAGACCCCGACGTGCGCTTCGCCGTGGCCAAGAAGATCGTCGAGCGCGCCGCCGATTTCGGCATTCCCGCGCATGATATCGTGGTCGATCCGCTGGTGATGCCGATCGGCGCCATGGGCACCGCCGGGTTGCAGGTGTTCACTTTGGTGCGCCGCCTGCGCGAAGAGCTTGGCGTCAACACCACCTGCGGCGCGTCGAACATCTCGTTCGGCCTGCCCAACCGCCATGGCATCAACAACGCCTTCCTGCCGATGGCGATGGGTGCGGGCATGACCTCGGCGATCATGAACCCGGTCGCCCTGCCGGTCGGGCCGTTGAAAATCGCCGAGAAAAAGGCCGAGATCGAAGCCGCCGGCATCATCCTGCCGGAAGATATCGACGATGAAACCTTCTGCATCCTGTTCGGGCTGGGCTCCACCAGGCCGCGCCCGGGCAAGGAGATGGAAGCGATCCGCGCCGCCAATTTCCTCACCAACAACGACGAGGGCGGCAGCGAATGGATCCATTTCAACAAGGTCGCGCCCAAGGCCGGTCATGAAACCCGCGGCCGCGCCGGGCGCATCGGCGGTCGCCGCCGCCGCGCCTGACCCGATGCCGGGATATTTCCGCCCCGCCCCCCTACGGGCGGGGTTTTCTTTTCGCGCCCGCGCAGTACCCTGCCCCGCATGACACCCGCCCTCGCCCTCGTCGCCGATATCGGCGGCACCCATAGCCGCCTCGCCCTGGCCGAGAACGGCGCGCTGCGCGGCGATACGCTGCGCCGTTTCGACAACGACGATCACAGCGATTTCGCCGATCTGCTCCGCCTCTATCTCGGCGACACCGGCGCGCGCCCCGCCGGGCTCTGCCTCGCCGCCGCCGGCGCGGTGCAGGGCGACGCCGTCAGTCTGACCAACCGCCCCTGGCACATCACCAGATCAGACCTCACCCGCCTCACCGGCTGCCGCCGGATCATCCTGCTCAACGATCTTCAGGCCATGGGCTTTGCCCTCGCCGTGCCCGCCATCGCCGGCAGCCCGCTCAGCCAGAGCCGGCTGGTGCTGGCCATCGGCACCGGCCTCAACGCCGCCGTGGCCCACGCCCACGCGGGAAAAATCCACGTCCCCGCCGCCGAATGCGGCTACACCACGCTGCCCTTCACCACCAAGGCCGACGCGCCGTATCTGGCCAGAATCGCCGCCGCTTTCGGCGCGCCGATGGTCGAAGCCATCCTCTCCGGCCCCGGTCTCGTACGCGCCCATCACGCGCTCACCGGCGAAACCCGAACGGCGCAGGAAATCACTTCCGCCGCGCCCGGCACCGACGCCAGCCTCGCCTTGGCCCTGCGGGTTCTCGGCGCCACGCTCGGCTCGCTGGCGCTGACCCACCTGCCCCTTGGCGGCATCTATCTCGCTGGCTCGGTCGGGCGCGCGCTCTTTGCCCATCTCGAGCGCCCCGACTTCCGCCAGCCCTATGAGTCGCGTGGCGCCTACACGGAGTTGGTTGCATCCTTCCCCCTGCGCCAGATCTCCGATGACACGGCCCCGCTGCACGGCGCCGCCTTCTGCCTCGCAGAGTGCCGTCCCTGATCTTCCTCTGACCGGCAATATCCCGGGGGGTTTGGGGGGCTGGCCCCCCAACCTTTCGGGGCCCGGAAGCGAAACCGGCCAGCGCGCGCCAGCGCTCCGCCGGATCAGCCGCGCGGCCTACTCACAGGCCCAGGCCGCATCCCTGCCAAAGGCCGGGTGGCGCATCTCGCTGCCCGCAGCGATACCGATCGCGCGCGCCAGCCCGGCATTGATCTCCAGCACCGCCAGTATCCCCTGGCCGCCGGGAATCTGGGTCAGATCGCCGGGCACCGCCTGATGATGCACCCGCTGCACCACACCGCGCCCGTCGACAAAGATCATGTCGAGCGGAATCAGCGTGTTCTTCATCCAGAACGAAACGTAAGTCGGCTTCTGATAGACAAACAGCATCCCGGAACTGCGCGGCAGGCTCTCGCGATGCATCAACCCGCGGGCACGGCTCTGCGCCGTATCGACAACTTCGACACCAAATCGCGCCATGCCCCAGTCGCCGCGCAGAAACACCGTGTCGTCGCGGCAAGCGCCGGCCGAAGCCGCCGCCGCACCGGCCAACAGCAGCGCCAGCGCCCAGAGCAGATGTCGCGCCTGCCCGGCAGCAGCCCTCATGCGATCACCTTTTGGTTTCCGTCAGCGCGCTCTCCCAGGCGCAGACTTCGGTGGCCATGCGCCCGCGCTTGCCGTCGATCACCCGGATCGCCAGTGCCTCGCCGGGCTGCAACTCGGCAAAGCCCGAGCGCCTCAGCACCTCGATATGCACGAACACATCCTCCTCGCGGCCAAACACATTGGCGAAGCCAAAGCCCTTGCCCTTGTCGAACCACTTCACCCGCGCCGGTTCCAGCGGCGCGGCGCGAATGATTTCAGGGTCGATATCGGCGAAATCGGCCAGCGGCGCGGTGCCCGAGCCTTCCGGCGGTTCGATCTTGAGCACCTCCACGGCCTGAACGCCGCGGTCGGTCTCCTGCACCACAATGCGCACGCGCGCTCCGTCCGCAACCGAGCTTTGCCCGAAATTGCGTAAAACGTTTGCGTGCAGCAAAATGTCCGGTCCGCCTTCATCGGCTACCACGAACCCAAACCCCTTGACGGGATCAAACCACTTTACCTGACCGGACACTTCACGGGTGCCTTGCGCATCCTGTTCCAAATTCAGTGTCCATTACTTCCATCCCCACAATCACTGTCATGCGCAATGGAACGCCTAGTTTCAAGGGGAAAAAACCATATGCAATCAATTGCTTGCGTTTCGTGACGCATGAAATTCAAGGATTTAGCCGTAAAATCTCCCAGTTTTCCCCCACCTTTGCCCGGCGCCAGCGGAACCTGTCATGCAGGCGAAACGTCCCGTCGGCCCAGAATTCGATCTCCAGCGGCGTGATCCTGTAGCCGCCCCAGAACGGTGGCCGCTTCGGGTTTGGACCTTCCCGCGCGGTAACCTTTGCCACCTCCGCCACCAGCGCCGCGCGCGAGCTCAACGGCTGCGACTGCGCCGAGGCCCAGGCTCCGAGCCGGCTTTTCAGCGAGCGTGACGCGAAATAGGCATCGGCCTGTGGCCCTTCCTCGCGCTCGACCAGCCCGCGCACCCTGATCTGGCGCCTGAGGCTCTTCCAGTGCAGCACGAATGCCGCCTTGCCGCCGGTCTCGATCTCGCGGGCCTTGGCGCTGCCGTAATTGGTATAGAACACGAAGGCGGCCGGCTCGATCTCCTTCAGCAGCACCATGCGCACATTGGGCAGACCATCGCCATCCACCGTGGCCAGGGCAATGGCGTTGGGGTCGTTGGGCTCGGAGGTCTCGGCCGCTTCCAGCCAGGTCTGCGCGATCGCAAACGGATCGTCACCGGCGAAAATTCCACTTCTGTCCGTCACGCCGCCCAACTCCGCAATTCAAAGGGCAATTTCCGGCTCACCGTCCGCAGCCCGGTCAGGCCCCCTGCCGCTCGCCCTTGATGCACCCTATTCAATCGCCTAAAGAATTCAAACAGCATAATTGTGCCAAACCGGCACGGATGGGGGACAGATGTCGAACAACCTTATGGCAGGCAAACGCGGGCTCATCATGGGGCTGGCGAATGACAAATCGATTGCCTGGGGCATCGCCCGCGCCTGTGCCGACGCCGGCGCCGAGCTGGCCTTCTCCTACATGGGCGATGCGTTCAAGAAGCGCGTCGCGCCCCTGGCCGCACAACTCGGCGTAAACACGCTGATCGATTGCGACGTCTCCGACCCGGCCTCGATCGACGCCGCCTTCGCCGAGATCGAGGCGAAATGGGGCAAGCTCGACTTCATCGTCCACGCCATCGGCTTCTCCGACAAGAACGAGCTGCGCGGCCGCTATGTCGATACCTCCAAGAACAACTTCCTGATGACGATGGACGTCTCGGTCTATTCCTTCACCGCGGTGATGCAGCGCGCCGAGAAGCTGATGGGCGAAGGTGGCTCTGCCCTCACGCTGACCTATTACGGCGCCGAGCAGGTGATGCCGCATTACAACGTGATGGGCGTGGCCAAGGCGGCGCTGGAAGCCTCGGTCAAATACCTCGCCGAGGATCTGGGCAAGGACGGTATCCGCGTCAACGCCATCTCGGCCGGCCCGATCAAGACGCTGGCCGCCTCGGGGATCGGCGATTTCCGCTATATCCTGAAATGGAACGAGCTCAATTCGCCGCTGCGCCGCAACGTGACGATCGACGATGTCGGCAAATCCGCGCTCTACCTGCTGTCGGATCTCGCCTCCGGCACCACCGGCGAAAACCTGCATGTCGATGCCGGCTATCACATCGTCGGCATGAAGGCGGTCGACGCGCCGGATATCGACAAGAGCTGAGCGGCGCCGATGGAGCCTGCCCACCTCATCGCCTTCAACCTGACGCTGCTCGCCGCCATGGCAGCGCCCGGCCCGGCGATGCTGCTGGCGCTCCGCGCCACCCTCAGCGGCGGGCGCGCCCATGGAATCGCCACCGGGCTCGGCCTCGGCACAATGGCCGCCGCCTGGACCCTCATGGCGCTGCTCGGGCTCGATGCGCTCTTCGCGCTGTTTCCCTGGGCCTACATGGCGATGAAGATCGCCGGCGCGCTCTATCTGATGTGGATCGCCGTGCGGCTCTGGCGCGACGCGCGCACGCCGCTCACCGGCGCCGCCGCGCCGACGGCGCGCCGCCGCGCCTTTCTCACCGGGCTCAGCGTCAATCTCGCCAACCCGAAATCGGTGCTGTTCGCCGCCTCGGTCCTGATCGTGATCTTCCCCGCCGGTCTGTCGGCGGGCGAAAAGGCGCTTATCACCGCCAATCACCTCCTGGTCGAAGGGATCGTCTACAGCCTTTTTGCCCTCGCCCTCTCGACAGGCCCGGCCCGCGATGGCTATCTGCGCCTCAAACCATTGCTCGACCGCATCGCCGCGGCCGTGCTCGGCGCGCTCGGCCTGCGCCTGCTTCTCGACCGCTGAAGGATATGCTGCCATGACCGAACGTCTGCCCCACGAAAAAGGCTTCCACGTCAGCTGGGACCAGTTGCACCGCGACGCCCGCGCCCTGGCCTGGCGGCTCGACGGCCACGGCCCCGACGATGGCGCCTGGAAAGCGGTTGTCGCCATCACCCGCGGCGGCATGGCCCCGGCGATGATCGTGGCGCGCGAGCTCGACATCCGCACGGTCGATACGATCTCGGTCAAATCCTACCATTCCGGCGGCGGCAAGGCCGATCAGCGCCGCGATGCCGAAGTGCTGAAATCACCCGACCGCGAGATGATGGGCGATGGCACCGGTATTCTGGTGGTCGATGATCTGGTCGACTCCGGCAAGACCCTGGCGCTGGTGCGCAAGCTCTACCCGAAGGCGCATTTCGCCTGTGTCTATGCCAAGCCCGAGGGCGAGAAGATGGCGGATACCTATATCACCTCCGTGTCGCAGGACACCTGGATCTTCTTTCCCTGGGACATGGCACTGCAATATGTCGAACCCTATCGCGGCGTCGACTGAGCGCCGCGCCTGACCCCTCCCATGGGACGCTCCGCGGGGGATATTTCAAGCAAGATGAAGCTCTTGTCACCGTTTCTTCATCTCGCTGAAAATATCCCCGCCGGAGGCTCCGACAGTAAATGGAAAGACCGGACCCATGACCATGACACACACCGCCGCCACCTTTCCCTCTCCCGTGATGGAGGCGCGGCGCTGGCTGAGCGGCGTCAGCTTCCCGCCCGAACGCCCGCTGATCAACATCTCGCAGGCCGCCCCGGTCGAGCCGCCGCCCGAGGGGCTGCGCGAGGCCATGGCCGAGGTGATCCGCAATGATCCGGCGGCGCATTTCTACGGGCCGGTGCTGGGCCTGCCGGCCCTGCGCGACGCGGTGGCCGAGCAGGCTCGCGGCCTTTATGGCGGGCCGGTGCGCGACGACCAGGTCGGCATCACCTCGGGCTGCAACCAGGCCTTCGCCGCCGCGCTGATGCTGCTGACCGGCGAAGGCGACGAGGTGATCATCCCGACGCCATGGTATTTCAACCACAAGATGTGGTGCGACATGACCGGCGTGCGCGCCGTGCCGCTGGCCACCGATGCCGCTTTGATGCCCGACCCGGAGGCGGCGCGCGCCCTGATCACGCCGCGAAGCCGCGCCATCGTTCTGGTCACCCCGAACAATCCCGGCGGTGTCGAATATCCTCCGGCGCTGCTGCGCGCCTTCTACGAGCTGGCGCAACAGGCCGGCATCGCGCTCATCGTCGATGAAACCTACCGCGATTTTCATTCCCGCTCCGGCGCGCCGCATGATCTCTTTACCGATCCCGACTGGGACAAGACGCTGATCCAGCTCTATTCCTTCTCCAAGGCCTATCGCCTCACCGGGCATCGGCTCGGCGCGATGCTCACCTCCAGGGCGCGGCTCGCCGAGGCCGAGAAGTTCCTCGACACCGTCACCATCTGCCCGAACCAGCCGTCGCAGCACGGCGCCCTCTGGGGCATGCGCAATCTCGGCCAGTGGCTCGCCGGCGAGCGCGACGAGATCCTGTCGCGCCGCGCCGCCATCGAAAGCGGCTTTCCGCGCCTTGCCGACAAGGGCTGGCGGCTGCGCGGCGCGGGCGCCTATTTCGCCTATGTCGCGCACCCGTTCGATATCGCTTCGGGCGATCTCGCGCCGCGCATGGTGCGCGAGGCCGGCGTTCTTTTGCTGCCGGGCACCATGTTCTACCCCGATGGCGACGACACCGGCAGCCGCGAATTGCGCATCGCCTTCGCCAATATCGACACATCCGGCATCGCCGATCTGTTCGCGCGGCTGGAAAACCTCTCGCCCTGACGCCTCCGGGCCTTGCCCCTTGCGCAGACAGGCAATAGACATCGTCCGACCTGATCCCAACTGATCCCGAAAGGCGCTTCATGGCACGCGGCAGCACCTCGAAAACACTCGTCTGGATACTCATGGCGCTCCTGATCCTGGGCCTTGGCGGCTTCGGCGTCACCAATCTCTCGGGCAATCTGCGCACCATCGGCTCGGTCGGCGATCGCGACATCACGGTCAGCGCCTATGCCCGCGCCGTGCAGGACGAAATTCGCGCCCAGGAGGCCAACATGGGCCAGCCGATCCCGTTCTCCGTCGCCCGCGCGCTGCAGCTCGATCAGATTGCGCTGGCCCGGCTGATCGCCAATACCGCCATCGATCACGAAGCCGCCCGGCTCGGCATTTCCGCGGGCGACGAGAACCTGCGCGATGCGCTGTTTCAGATCCAGGGCTTCCGCGGCCTCGATGGAGAGTTCGACCGCGAGGGCTATCAGTTCTATCTCGACCGCACCAATCAATCCGAGGCGGCCTTCGAGCAGAGCCTGCGCGACGATCTGGCCAGCGGGCTTTTGCAGCAGGCCGTGCTTGCCGGCATGATCCCGAGCAGCACCTATGCCGACACCCTGGTCAGCTTTCTGGCCGAACGGCGCGATTTTTCCTGGGCCGCGCTCGGCGAAGACGACCTGGCCGAGCCGCTGCCCGTGCCCGACACCGAAACCCTCGCCGCGTTTCACCGCGACAACGCCGCAGAGTTCACCCTGCCCGAGCGCAAGCGCCTCACCTATGCCTGGCTCACCCCCGACATGATCCTCGATCAGGTCGAGATCGACGATACCATCCTGAAGCGGGAATATGACGCCCGCGGCGCCGAATTCGATCAGCCCGAACGCCGCCTGGTCGAACGGCTGGTCTTCCCCGATCAGGCCGCCGCCGAGGCCGCCAGATCCGCCATCGCGGCGGGCGACAAGAGCTTCGAGGATATCGTCGCCGCGCGTGGTCTGGCGCTCAGCGATATCGACATGGGCGATGTCGTCCAATCCGATCTCGGTGCCGCCGGTGCGCCGGTGTTTTCCGCCGATCCCGGCGGTGTCATCGGCCCGTTCCAGAGCGATCTCGGCCCGGCGCTGTTTCGCATCAACGGCGTGCTCGCCGCCCGCACCGTCAGCTTCGAAGAGGCCCGCGAACAGCTCAACGAAGAGCTCGCCGTCGATCGCGCCCGCCGCCTGATCGACCAGATGCACGGCCAGATCGAAGATCTGCTCGCCGGCGGCGCCACGCTGGAAGAGATCGCCGCCGAGACCGATCTTCAGCTCGGCCAGCTCGACTGGACCGCCGAAAGCTCCGAAGATGTCGCCGGCTATGCCGCCTTCCAGGAAGAGGCCGCCAAGGTCACGGGCGATGATTTCCCTTCGGTGATCGCGCTCGAGGATGGCGGCATCTTCGCGCTGCGCCTCGATGAGCTGCTGGCCCCCGAGCTGCAACCGCTCGACGCCATCCGCAGCGATGTCGAAGCCGCCTGGCGCGAGGCCGAGACCACCAGCCGCCTGATGGCCCAGGCCGAGGCGCTGCTGCCCCAGATCACGCCCGAGGCCGACATGGCGGCGCTCGGGCTCACGGTCACCGAAGAGCGCGACATCACCCGCACCGATTTCATCGCCGGCACGCCGCAGAGCTTCCTCGCCGGCGTGTTCAGGATGGGCTCGGGCGAGGCGCGGGTGTTCGCGGCCCCCGGCGGCGCCCTCATCGCCCGGCTCGATGCGGTTCATGCGCCCGACGAGAGCAATCCCGAAGTCGCCGCCGCGCGCGCCGCGCTGAGCGAACAGGCCGCCAACGCCCAGGCCCAGGATCTCTACCAGTATTTCGTCAACGACGTGCAGGCGCGCGCCGGTCTGGCGCTGGATCAGAGCGCGATCAACGCCGTGCTGGCCAACTTCCAGTAGGGCGCCGCCATGCAGCTGACCCCCTCATTCGAGAGCTTCGCACGCGCCTATGAGGCCGGGGAAAACCAGCTGGTCTATACCCGCCTGGCCGCCGATCTCGATACCCCGGTGTCGCTGATGCTCAAGCTCACCGGTGCGGCGCGCGATGCCTTCATGCTCGAGTCGGTCACCGGCGGCGAGGTGCGCGGGCGCTATTCGATCATCGGCATGAAGCCCGATCTGGTCTGGCAATGCCATGGCACCACCAGCCGGCTCAACCGCATGGCGCGCTTCGATTCGACCGCGTTTGAGGATCAGCCCGGCGAACCGCTCGACAATCTGCGCGCGCTGCTGGCCGAATCCCGGATCGATTTGCCCGAGGATCTGCCCGCCGCCTCGGCCGGGCTGTTCGGCTATCTCGGCTATGACATGATCCGCCTGGTCGAGCACCTGCCCAACGTCAGGCCCGATCCGCTCGGCCTGCCCGATGCCATGCTGCTGCGCCCCACGGTGGTGGCCGTGCTCGATGGCGTCAAAGGCGATGTCACGGTCTGCTCGCCGGCCTGGGTTTCGGATGGCCAATCCGCCCGCGCCGCCTATGCCCAGGCCGCCGAGCGGGTGATGGACGCGGTGCGCGATCTCGAACGCGCCCTGCCCCAGCAGGCCCGCGATCTCGGCCAGGCACATGAAGAACAGGCGCCGGTCTCGAATTTCACCAAGGCGGGCTACATGGCGGCGGTCGAAAAGGCCAAGGACTACATCCGCGCCGGTGACATCTTCCAAGTGGTTCCGTCGCAACGCTGGACGCAGGCCTTCCGCCAGCCGCCCTTCGCGCTCTACCGCTCGCTCAGGCGCACCAACCCCTCGCCCTTCATGTTCTATTTCAATTTCGCCGATTTCCAGGTGATCGGCGCCTCGCCCGAAATCCTCGTGCGCGTCTTCGGCAACGAGGTGACCATCCGTCCGATCGCCGGCACCCGCCCGCGCGGTGCCACGCGCCAGGAGGATCTGGCGCTCGAACAGGATCTGCTGTCGGATGAAAAGGAACTGGCCGAACACCTGATGCTGCTCGATCTCGGGCGCAACGATACCGGCCGGGTGTCGAAAATCGGCAGCGTGCGCCCGACCGAGAAATTCATCATCGAGCGCTATTCCCACGTCATGCACATCGTCTCCAACGTGGTCGGCGAACTCAGCGAGGATCACGACGCGCTCTCGGCCCTGCTTGCCGGTCTGCCCGCCGGCACCGTTTCGGGCGCGCCAAAGGTCCGCGCCATGCAGATCATCGACGAGCTCGAGCCGGAAAAGCGCGGCATCTATGGCGGCGGCGTCGGTTACTTTTCCGCAGGCGGCGACATGGATGTCTGCATCGCCCTGCGCACCGCGGTGGTGAAAGACGAAAAGCTCTATGTCCAGGCCGGCGGCGGCGTCGTCCATGACAGTGACCCCGAGGCCGAATACGAAGAGACCCTGCACAAATCCAACGCCATCCGCCGCGCCGCCGCAGACGCCGCGCGCTTTACCGGCAACGGCAATGGCTGAGGCCCGATTTTTCGCGGAAAAATCGCTCCCATGCCGCGCCTGATCCTGTTCAACAAACCCTTCGGCGTCCTGTCGCAATTCACCGACAAGAGCATGAGCGACAGCCCGCGCCCCACGCTTTCCGATTACATCGCGGAAAAAGGCGTCTACCCCGCCGGGCGGCTCGACCGCGACAGCGAAGGCCTCCTGTTGCTCACCGACGACGGCGCGTTCCAGGCCCGCATTTCCCATCCCCGGTTCAAGGCGCCGAAAACCTATCTCGCCCAGGTCGAGGGCCTGCCCGACGACGCCGCGCTCGAAACCCTGCGCACCGGTGTCACCCTCAACGATGGCCGCACCCGCCCGGCCATGGCACGCCGCGTGCCCGAGCCCGATTGGATCTGGCCCCGCGATCCGCCGATCCGCGTGCGCCAGACCGTCCCCGACAGCTGGCTCGAGCTTACCCTCACCGAGGGCCGCAATCGCCAGGTCCGCCGCATGACCGCCGCGGTGGGCCATCCTACCCTGCGCCTGATCCGCATCCGCATCGGCGACTGGTCGCTCGACGGCCTCGCCCCCGGCGAACACCGCGCGATCACAGCATTGTAGGGTGGGGTGTCACCCCGCCACCGCACGGCGCGTTACTCAATTTTCGGTTAATTTTCGCCGCAACGCGGCGGTGCACGCATGTCAGCCGGGCGGCAGCCGGGAATCACCCCCCGGTTTTGCCTGATCTTCGCTGCGTTAACACATTCAATCCTGCGGCTGCAAAAGCTGGCTCACCGGCACCAGCGCGATCTGGTCGGCCCGGTCTTCCAGGCCCCAGAGCAGCAAGGCGCTCACCGTATCGGGTCGGATCCGTCCGACCATCACGACCCCGCCTTCGCTGCCTGCCCTGAGCGCACCATTGTCGAGAAAACGCCGGATCGCGCGCGCATTCTGGTCGTTCGCATCAAAGTCGCGAAAGATCGTCGCCGAGGGCACGCCGTTTTTCGCCGCCAGCTTCTGTGCGGTATTCAACCCCTTGGGATACAACAATAATCCGTGTCCGGTGTCGGCCAGGATCCGGGCCACCTGATCGCTGATCGAGCGGTCCGACTGGATGCCGTCCTCCGGCGCTTCCATCACCGCCACCGCCTCGGGCACCCGTTCCAGCAGCACCGGCATGGCCACTTCCACATCGCTCGGCGACGATCCTTCCGGCAGATCGACCAGCGCCAGAACCTCGAACCCCGCCGCGCGATAGATCGCCATCTTGTCTGCGGCTCCGTCGCGCCCGGTATCGACCGCAAATGCCAGCGGATAAGGGAATGCCGACAGCGCGTCCATCGCCACCGGCCCGCTCTCGTCGTCAATCAGAACGATCGCCATTTTCGGTTTGTTTTCATCGACTTGAACATCGACTGCAAAGCGCTTGATCGGCGGCATGGCGCTGCGATCCGCGGGTTCTTCCCCGTCCTCTGCCGCGGGTTCGCTGCCCGCGCGCACCGAAGGCAGGCGTCCGGTCGGGATGTCTTTCGCGCCGAGCGTCTTGAGGTCGCTGGCCGGTTTGCCGATCCGGATGCCGGCGGTTTCGGGCTCTGCCTCTGGCTCAACCTCCTGCTCGGGCTCGATCACTGGCTCGATCACCGGTTCCGCTTCGCTTGGTTCGGCCTTGGCGACCTCGCTTTCCGGCTCCGCCTCAGCAACGTTCTCATCGCTGGCCTGCACCATCTCGGTCGGTGTCGCTGGCTCAGGTGCGACGCGGATCACCAACTCTTCCGTGCTCGCTTCGGGTTTCGCCGGAATCTGCGTATTCTCAACGGGTTGAGCGTCCCCAGCCGACGGCTGGCCGTCGCTTTGCGCGGTCTCCAGAGCCGGAGCCATCGGTTCGGCCGGTGCATCGCTTTGCACCTCCGGCGCGGGCTGCGGTTCGGGTTCGGGTTCCGGTTCGGGCTCCGCTTCGGGTTCGGCAAAGGCGGTCACCTCCGGTTCCGCCGGTGGCGCCATCGGCTGCGCCGGTTCGGTCGAAATCGAAAGCTCCGCCTCGTCCTGCGGTGCCTGCGGCGCGCTCGACTGCGCAGACTGGCCCACCGGCCCGTCGCTGCGCGCAGCCACATCCGGCGCCGCGCCCTGCCCCGCCACCGGTTCGCTCAACCCGCCCTCGAGCGTGCCCGCCGCGGGCTGTGCGCCCGGATCGGTATCGGTATCTTTCATGGGCGAAAGATCGTCGGGCTCCGGCGCCAGCACCTTTGGCGCCGCCACGCTGGTGACCACGGGTTCGCTCGCCGGCAGGTTTGCCTCGCGATCGTCGCGTGACTGGTTGAATTCGGAGCCCGCAGGCACTTCCACGGCCGCCGCCTCGGGCGCACGCTGCGGCGCGTCGGGCCCGCCGCTCAGAACCGACAAACCCGCGGCTCCGCCCACGGCAACCAAAACGCCCCAAAACGCTCCGCTCAGAAATCCTCTGGCCACTGCTTCCACCTCATTTTACTGCCCTTCGGGACAGTGCGCCCCCTTGACGGTGCGCTACAAGCCTGAACATGTATACCGCGACCATGGGCCGGGCCTCCAGCCCTTTGCGTGTGAATGTGAGCAAGATGCTGCTACTGATAGATAATTACGACAGTTTTACCTACAATCTCGTGCATTACCTGGGCGAATTGGGCGCCGAGGTCGTGGTGAAACGCAACGATGCGCTCGATGTGCAGGCGGCGATGGCGATGAACCCGGCGGGCATCCTGCTGTCTCCCGGCCCCTGCGATCCCGATCAGGCAGGTATCTGCCTGGCGCTGACCGAGGCCGCCGCCGAAACCTGCACGCCATTGTTGGGCGTCTGCCTCGGACATCAGACCATCGGCCAGGCGTTCGGCGGCAAGGTGGTACGCTGCCACGAGATCGTGCATGGCAAGATGGGCGAGATCCACCATACCGGCAAGGGCATGTTCCGGGGCTTGGCGAGCCCGTTCCAGGCCACGCGCTATCATTCTCTGGTGGTTGAACGCGACAGCCTGCCCGCCTGTCTCGAAATCACCGCCGAGTTGTCGGACGGCACCATCATGGGGCTGCAACATCGCGACCTGCCGGTGCATGGCGTCCAGTTCCATCCTGAATCCATTGCCTCTGAACACGGCCACGCGATGCTGAAGAACTTCCTCGATGTGCTGAAGGTTGCGGCATGAGTGACCGGCTGAAACCCCTGATCGGTGCTGCCGCAGAGCGCCCGCTGACGCGCGCCGAGGCTGAAACTGCCTTTACCCTGCTGTTCGAGGGCGAAGCCACGCCGAGCCAGATCGGCGGATTCCTGATGGCGCTGCGCACGCGCGGCGAAACGGTCGAGGAATATACCGCCGCCGCCAGCGTGATGCGCGCCAAATGTCACGCCGTCAGAGCCCCCGAAGGCGCGATGGATATCGTCGGCACCGGTGGCGACGGCAAGGGTACACTCAACATCTCCACCGCCACCGCTTTCGTCGCCGCGGGCGCGGGATTAACCATTGCGAAACATGGCAATCGTAATCTCTCTTCCAAGTCCGGTGCTGCGGATGCACTGTCGCAGATGGGCGTCAATGTGATGGTCGGCCCGGCGGTGGTGGAAAAGGCGCTGGCGGAATGCGGCATCGCTTTCATGATGGCGCCGATGCACCATCCGGCGATGGCGCATGTCGGCCCGTCGCGCACCGAGCTTGGCACCCGCACGATCTTCAACATCCTCGGCCCGCTGACCAACCCGGCAGGCGTCAAACGCCAGCTTACCGGCGCCTTCGCGCGCGAGATGATCCGCCCGATGGCCGAAACCCTGGGCGCGCTTGGTGCCGAGCGCGCCTGGCTCGTGCATGGCTCCGACGGCACCGACGAGATGACCATCACCGGCATTACCTGGGTGGCCGCTCTGGAAGAAGACGGGTCGGTGCGCGAGGTCGAACTGCACCCCGAGGATTTCGGCCTTCCGGTGCATCCGTTCGAACAGATCATCGGCGGCACGCCAGAAGAAAATGCCATGGCTTTCAGAGCCTTGCTCGACGGAACTCATTCTGCCTATCGTGATGCCGTGTTGCTTAATGCCGCCGCAGCGCTGGTCGTCGGGGGGGCTGCCGCCGATCTGCGCGAAGGGGTCGACATGGCCCGCAAAAGCATCGATTCCGGCGCGGCGAAACAGAAGATCGCCAGTCTTGCAAAACTGACATCGGAGGCCCAATGACAAGCACTGTTCTGGACCGTATCAAGGCCTACAAGCTTGAAGAGATCGCCGCCGACAAGGCCGCCAGGCCGTTTGAGACGCTCGCGGCCGAAGCCCGTGCCGCCGAGCCTGTGCGCCCCTTCGCCGATGCGCTGTTCGAGGCGGCGCGCGAGGGCTATGGCCTGATCGCCGAAATCAAGAAGGCGAGCCCGTCCAAGGGCCTGATCCGAGAGGATTTCGACCCCGCCGCGCTGGCCCAGGCCTATGCGGCAGGCGGCGCCACCTGCCTGTCGGTGCTGACCGACACGCCCAGCTTCCAGGGCGCGAAATCCTTTCTCACCGAGGCGCGCGCCGCCTGCGCCCTGCCGGTGCTGCGCAAGGATTTCATCTATGATCCCTACCAGGTCGCCGAGGCCCGCGCGCTCGGCGCCGATTGCATCCTGATCATCCTCGCCACGGTTTCCGACGATCAGGCCGCCGAACTGGAGGCCGCCGCCACCGAATGGGGCATGGACGCCCTGCTGGAGGTGCATGACACGGCGGAACTGGATCGCGCCGCGCGGCTCTCGTCGCGCATGATCGGCATCAACAACCGCGATCTCAACACCTTCGAGACCTCGCTCGACACCACGCGCAAGCTGGCCAAGCTGGTGCCGGCAGATCGCATGATCGTCAGCGAAAGCGGCCTTTCGACACCCGACGATCTGGCCGATCTGGCCCGCTACGGTGCGCGCTGTTTCCTGATCGGGGAAAGCCTGATGCGGCAGGCCGACGTTGCCGCGGCAACTGCTGCGCTGCTGGCCCGCCCGCTCAGCCCCGGAGGCATGTAACATGGCCGGGCTCAGCCATTTCGACGCCAAGGGCGATGCCCATATGGTCGATGTGTCCGACAAGCCGGTGACGGCGCGCGTCGCCGTCGCCCGCGGCCAGGTCTCGATGCGGCCCGACACTTTCGCACTGATCTCCGAAGGCCGTGCCAAAAAGGGCGATGTGCTCTCGGTGGCGCGGCTGGCGGGCATCATGGGCGCCAAGAAGACGCCGGACCTGATCCCGCTCTGCCATCCCCTGCCGATCACCAGCGTGGCGCTCGATCTCACGCTCGATCCCGATCTCCCCGGTGTGCAGATCGAGGCCACGGTCAAGACCACCGGCCAGACCGGAGTCGAGATGGAAGCGCTCACCGCGGTGTCGGTCGCGGCGCTCACAGTGCATGACATGGTCAAGGCGGTCGACAAGGGCATGGTCATTTCCGACATCCGCGTCGTTCTGAAAGATGGCGGCAAATCAGGGCGTTACGAAGGCAAATGATATCGGTCGAAGATGCCCTCTCCGAGCTGTTCGCGCTGGTCTCGCCGCTCGAAGCCGAAACCGTGCCACTGATCGAGGCCGCGGGCCGGGTGCTGGCGGCAGATGTCCGCGCCAACCGCGATCAGCCGCCATTCGCCTCCTCGGCGATGGATGGCTATGCCCTGATCGGGGCCGAAGCCGATCTGCACGCGCAGTTCAAGGTGATCGGCGAAAGCGCCGCGGGGCATCGTTTCGAGGGCGTGGTCAAGCCCGGCCAGACGGTGCGCATCTTCACCGGCGCACCGGTACCCGAGGGCGCCACCCATGTGGTCATCCAGGAAGATGTCGAACGCCGCGGCGATCTCATCACCATCACCGCCGAGCAGAGCCATGACAATATCCGCCCGCTCGGCACCGATTTTCGCGCCGGCGAGAAAGTCCGGGCGCCGCGCCGCCTCTCGCCCGAAGATGTCGCCCTGCTGGCCGCGATGAACATCGCCGATGTTCCCGTGCGCCGCCGCCCGGTGGTGGCGCTGATCTCCACCGGCGACGAGCTGGTCATGCCCGGCGAAACGCCCGGCCCGGATCAGATCATCGCGTCCAACACTTTCGGCCTGCACGGCCTGCTCGGCGCGCTCGGCGCCGCGCCCCGGCTGCTGCCGATCGCACGCGACAATCGCGAAAGCCTGCAAACCACGTTCAGGCTCGCCGCCGGCGCCGATCTGATCGTCACCATCGGCGGCGCCTCCGTCGGCGATCATGATCTGGTCGGCGACGTGGCCGAAGCGATGGGGCTGAAGCGTGCTTTCTACAAGATCGCCATGCGCCCGGGCAAACCGCTCATGGCCGGGCGCATGGGCGACGCGGTGATGCTCGGCCTGCCCGGCAATCCGGTCTCGGCGATGGTCTGCGGCCATGTCTTCCTCGCCCCGCTGGTCCGCGCCCTGCTCGGCCTCGGCGCCGCCCCCGCGCCGCGCAAGACCGCCCGGCTCACCGGCTCCCTCGATGCCAACGGCCCACGCGAACACTACCAGCGCGCCCATGTCGAGAACGGCGAAATCACCGTGTTCGACCGGCAAGACAGCTCGCTCCTGAGCATCCTCGCCCGGTCCAACGCGCTGGCCATCTCCCCGCCGGGCGCCGCCGCCGCGCCCGAGGGCAGCGAAATCGCCTACATTCCCCTATCCTGATCGCCCCAGCTTCATCTTGCACCAAATATCCCGGGGGTGTGGGGGCGGGCCCCCACTTCTACTTGTGTGTGTGGGCTGGCCCCCGCCGTCACCGCCTCGATTTGCGAACCTGTTGACACAAAACGGGAACATGCGTAGAACAAACGTAAACAACGAAGCAACACAAGGGCGGATCACATGCTGACACGCAAACAGCTGGACCTTCTGGCATTCATTCAAAAGCGGGTGCAACGCGATGGCGTGCCGCCCTCTTTCGATGAAATGAAGGAGGCGCTCGATCTCAGGTCGAAATCGGGCATCCACCGGCTGATCACGGCGTTGGAAGAGCGCGGCTTCATTCGCCGGATGGCGCACCGCGCCCGCGCCATCGAGATCGTCAAGCTGCCTGAAAGCCTCGGCGGGCCGGTTTCCGGCTTCACCCCTCGGGTGATCGAAGGCGACCGCCCGAGCGCCCGGCAACCCGCCAACGCCATGTCGGTCGAGCCCGCAAATGCGCTGGAACTGCCGATCATGGGCCGCATCGCCGCCGGTGCCCCGATCGAGGCGATTGCGGATGGCGCCCACAACATCGCCGTGCCCCAGTCGATGCTGGCCGGAAGCGGCGAGCATTATGCCCTTGAAGTCAAAGGCGATTCGATGATCGAGGCCGGGATCAACGACGGCGATGTGGTGGTCATCCGCGAAACCGTCACCGCCGAAAATGGCGATATCGTGGTGGCGCTGGTCGAAGATCACGAGGCGACGCTGAAGCGGTTCTTCCGTCGCGGCAACGCGATCGCGCTCGAAGCCGCCAACCCGGCCTATGAAACCCGCGTCTTCCCCGATGACAAGGTCAAGGTCCAGGGCAAGCTGGTGGGCCTGATCCGCACTTACTGACTCTGCGCCGAACAAAGCTCAGCGCCGGTTCCACAGCCGCTCGCCCGAAATCTGGCGAGCGGTTTTCAGCGTCACCTCCTGATCCGCACCCGCCCGGTATAGCGCCACCGCCCCCTCGGCCCTGAGCCGTTCGGGATCATAAACCGTGCAAGGCAGCCCCTCGGGCGCCCTGGCATTGGTCACGATCACCTCGCCCTTTGCGCAAGTCAGCGCCTCTGCCGCCCGCTTGCCGGTGAAATGGCGGATTTTCCAGGCCCCGCCCAGGGCGGCCCATCGCGCCGCCGCCTCCGCCTGGCTCGCCGGATCGCCATCGTTCTCGAGCCAGTTCATCGCCACGAATCCGGCGCCCTTGGGCTTGCTGAGCGCGCGGCCCTCCGCCCCCATGATTCCCACCAGCGCACCGCCATCGGCGATCAGCACCGCGGGCCGCTCGGTTGCGATCCACAGCGCAAAGCCAAGCGCGACCGGTGCCAGCCCGATCATCCGCGCCCGCCCGCGCCACAGCACAAACACGGCAAAGCCCGCCGCGATCAGCGGCAGCACCGGCCAGTCCGGGCTGGTCACCGTGCCGCGCGCGCCGTCAAACCCCGCGATCGTCCCGGCGACGGCGAGGATCCAGCGTACCCCGAGCCCCATCACCCACAGCGCAGCAGCCTCCAGCCCCAGCGGCATCAGCAGCGCCGCCAGCACCCCCGCCGGGATCACCAGGATCCCCATCAGCGGCACCGCCGCGAGATTGGCGATCAGACCATAGTGGGCGAACTGGTTGAAATGCGCCGCCGCCACCGGTGCGGTGGCCAGCCCCGCCACCGCCGAGGAAATCACCGTCGCCGTGATCGGCCGCATCCAGGCCGGCCCCTGGCGAAACTCGGCGTCGCGCAGGAAACGGAACACCACAACCAGCGCCGTGGTGGCGGCGAAGGACATCTGGAAACCCGGCCCGACGAGTGCCTCCGGCCACAGGACCAGCACGATGGTCGCTGCCAGCGCCACCGATCTGAGCGAGATCACCCGCCGGTCGACAATCACCGCCAGCAGGGCCACCGCCACCATGACAAAGGCACGTTTGGTGGCGATATTGCCGCCCGACAGGCCGAGATAGCCCGCCGCCACCGCCAGGGCCAGCACCGCCGCGAGCTTCTTCACCGGCAGCCGCAGGCCGACAGCGGGCCAGAGGTTCAGCCCGAAGCGGAAGATCGCGAAGACAAACCCGGTCAACAGCCCCATATGCAGCCCGGATATCGCCAGCAGATGCGCCAGGTTGGTGACCCTGAGTGCGCGCAGCGTCTCCTGCCCGATGCCGCTGCGGTCGCCCGACATGATGGCAGCGGCAAACGCTCCGGCCTCGCCCGGCAATCCCGCCTGTACCCGTGCCGAAAGCGCCAGCCGCGCCGCCAGCCAGCTGAAGCCGTCTTCGGGTGGCGCCAGGATCAGCAGCGGGGTGCGGGCATAGCCTACGGCGCCGAGCTTGAGAAACCAGGCATGGCGCTGGAAATCAAAGCCGCCGGGCTCCACCGGCCCGCCCGGTGGCGACAGATGCGCCGTCACGATCACGCGCGCGCCCGGCTGCGGCGCCGCCCCGCCCTGACCGTGCAGCGAGATGCGGACCCGCTCGGGCGTCTTTTCCGGCCCGACCCGGTGCAGCACAGCCCTGTCCAGCAGCACCCGCACCGCACCGCTGCTGGAGCGGTCGATCCCGATCACCCGGCCTTCCACCGGGCCGTAATAGCGCCACCCCATCACCGGCGCCTCGATCAGATGCGCCCGCGCCGCCGCCAGCGAGAACCCGGCTCCGGTCAGTACCACAACCCAGACCAGCGGCGCCCAGCCCGAGCGCCAGACCAGGGCGATGCCGATCAGCGGCGCAAGCCCCAGCCCGAGGTAAAGGTATACAGCCATCTCCGGTTCGAAACGCAGGCCGAAATAGAGTCCGATCCCGGCGGCGAGCCAGACCGGAACCCAGGGGAAAAGATGCCCCCGCTGGCCCCACAGGGCCATCTCCAACCGCGCCAAAGCGCCCATGTTTGCCCCTTCCCCGAGGAAAGACGCCCCGCGCCGCATGATTTCCGCTTCAAGGACGGCGCGAAACCCATTAGACAGGCGCCAAATCTATCCCGTTCATGGTTACCGAAAGATTAACGCCTGATGACCCAGCCGATTGTCACCCGCTTTGCGCCTTCGCCGACCGGATACCTCCACATCGGCGGCGCGCGCACGGCGCTGTTCAACTGGCTCTATGCCCGAGGCCGCGGCGGCAAGTTCCTGCTCCGGATCGAGGATACCGACCGCGCCCGCTCCACGCCCGAGGCCACCGAGGCGATCCTCAAAGGGCTGGCCTGGCTCGGGCTCGATCACGATGGCGAGGTGGTCAGCCAGGCCGCCCGCGCCGAACGACACGCCGAGGTCGCGCATCAGATGCTGGCGGCGGGACATGCCTATAGATGTTTCTCCAGCCAGGAGGAAATCCAGGCCTTCCGCGACGCCGCCCGCGCCGAAAACCGCTCGACCCTGTTTCAAAGCCCGTGGCGCGATGCCGATCCGGCCAGCCACCCCGATACACCCTACGCCATCCGTCTCAAGGCCCCGCGCGCAGGCGAGACCGTGATCGCCGACAAGGTGCAGGGCGATGTCACCATCCGCAACGATCAGCTCGACGACATGATCCTGCTGCGCTCGGATGGCACGTCGGTCTACATGCACGCCGTGGTGGTCGATGATCATGACATGGGCGTCACCCATGTGATCCGAGGCGACGATCATCTCAACAATGCCGCGCGTCAGCAGCTGGTCTATGAGGCGATGGGCTGGGACGTGCCGGTCTGGGCCCATATCCCGCTGATCCACGGCCCCGACGGCAAGAAGCTCTCCAAACGCCACGGTGCGCTCGGGGTCGCGGAATACCAGGCCATGGGCTATCCGGCGGCGGGCATGCGCAACTATCTCGCCCGGCTCGGCTGGAGCCATGGCGACGATGAAGTCTTCACCGATGCGCAGGCCAGGGCATGGTTCGATCTCTCCGGAATCGGCAAATCGCCGGCCCGGTTCGATTTCAAGAAGCTGGAAAACATCTGCGGACACCATATTGCCGCCGCCGACGATGCTGCGCTGCTGCAAGAGCTGTTGGCCTATCTCGAGGTCATCGGGCAGCCGCCACTTGAAAGCGCAAAAATCGCTTTGTTGGGAGCCGCGATGCCAGTGCTGAAAGAGCGCGCGAAGACTTTCCCGGAACTCCTTGAAAAGGCGGCGTTTGTGCTGCTTGATCGCCCGATTGCCCCAGACGAAAAAGCCGCCCGCGCGCTGGACACTGCATCCCGTGGTATACTGAACCAATTGACGCCGCAGTTGCAAAATGCTAGCTGGTCTCGCGACGATCTGGAACATGTTCTGAACCGTTTCGCCGAAGAGCAGGACACCAAATTCGGTAAGCTTGCCGGGCCCTTGCGCGCCGCTCTCAGCGGTCGCAGCGTCAGCCCGAGCGTGTTCGACATGATGCTGGTTCTGGGGCGGGACGAATCCATCGCCCGCTTGAAAGATGCTGCGGCTTGAGAAGGGTTTACCTTCTGGCAAGCCCGAGAGACTAGGACTGGCGCGTGCCGCAACGCACCAGAGGTACGAAACGAGGAAGGAAAAACCATGACAGACAGCCCCAAGACCGCCACCCTGACCATTGACGGTAAGACATTCGAGCTGCCTGTCCTGTCGCCCACCGCAGGCCCGGACGTGATCGACATCCGCAAGCTCTATGCCGACGCGGGCGTGTTCACCTATGACCCGGGCTTCACCTCGACAGCTTCCTGCGACAGCACGATCACCTTCATCGACGGCGGCAAGGGCGAACTCCTGCATCGCGGCTACCCGATCGATCAACTGGCCGAGAAATCGCACTATCTCGAGGTGTGCTACCTGTTGCTCTATGGCGAATTGCCCAAAGCGCTGGAACTGGAAGAGTTCGAAAACCGCGTCACCCGGCACACAATGGTGCATGAGCAGATGCACAACTTCTTCCGCGGTTTCCGCCGCGATGCCCATCCGATGGCCACGCTGGTCGGCGTGATCGGGGCCATGTCGGCCTTCTACGCCGACAGCGCCGATGTCAGCGATCCCTGGCAGCGCGAAGTCGCCTCGATCCGCCTGATTGCCAAGATCCCGACGATTGCGGCGATGGCCTACAAATATTCTGTCGGCCAGCCCTTCGTCTATCCGCGCAACGATCTCGATTTCGCGTCGAACTTCCTGCACATGTGCTTTGCCGTCCCGGCCGAGGAATATCAGGTCGATCCGATCCTGTCGCGCGCGATGGACCGGATCTTCACATTGCATGCCGATCACGAACAGAACGCTTCGACCTCGACCGTGCGCCTGGCCTCATCGTCGGGAGCCAATCCGTTTGCCTGTATCGCTGCCGGCATCGCCTGTCTCTGGGGTCCGGCCCATGGCGGAGCCAACCAGGCCTGCCTCGAAATGCTCAAGGAAATCGGCACCCCCGACCGTATTCCCGAATACATCGCCCGCGCCAAGGACAAGAACGATAGCTATCGCCTGATGGGCTTCGGACACAGGGTCTACAAGAACACCGATCCACGCGCCAAGGTTCTCAAGCAAAGCGCCGATGAGGTACTCCAACTCCTTGGAGTCGAAGACAACCCGATCCTCCAGGTCGCAAAGGAGCTTGAAGCCGCCGCCCTGGCCGATCCCTATTTCACCGAGAAGAAGCTGTTTCCGAATGTCGATTTCTATTCCGGCATCATCCTCGAAGCGATGGGCTTCCCGACCTCGATGTTCACCCCGATCTTCGCGCTCAGCCGCACCGTCGGCTGGATCTCGCAGTGGAAAGAGCAGTTTTCCGATCCCGCGCACAAGATCGGCCGCCCGCGCCAGCTCTATCTCGGCGAGACCGCGCGCGACTACGTGGATGTTGAAAACCGCTGATCGCCAATTGGATTGCCGCCGCTCCGGGGTCTGAAACCCGGCGGCGGCTTTCTCCTCGTCTTGCCGGAACATTCGGATGCTTCGGGCGTTTCCCCATGGCCTTGCGGCGCAGACGGGAAATGGCATGAAACAGGTTTCAGACCTCGAAACGGCAACCAGCGCATTCGAACAGACCCATCGCGAGCCGCGTGATCTGCGCGACCGCTTCGCACTTGGGCTCGTCAAGTTCCTGCGCTTCTTCGCCGATCTGTTCTTTGCCGGGCGCTATGGTCACCGCGCCGTGGTGCTCGAAACCGTCGCCGCCGTTCCGGGCATGGTCGGCGGGCTGTTGCAGCACCTGAAGGCGATCCGACACATCCGCGAGGATCAGGGCTGGATCCGCGAATTGCTCGACGAGGCCGAAAACGAGCGCATGCACCTGATGACCTTCATCAACATCGCCCGCCCCACACGGTTCGAGCGGGCGCTGATCATGCTCACCCAGATGGTGTTCTACAACTTCTATTTCTTCCTCTATCTCCTCGCACCGCGCGTTGCCCATCGCGTGGTCGGCTATCTCGAGGAAGAGGCGGTGGTGAGCTACACCCAGTATCTCGAACAGATCGACGCCGGGCAGGTCGAAAACGTGCCTGCCCCCGCCATCGCCAGGCAATACTGGAACCTGCCCGAGGGCGCGCGCCTGCGAGAGGTGGTGCTGGTCATCCGCGCCGACGAGGCCGTTCACCGCGACACCAATCACGAATTTGCCGATCAGATCGCCGAAGAGTCACATCGCTGAAGCAGCGGCTCAGCGGCCCTCGAAATGCGCCTTGCGCTTCTCCAGAAAGGCGACGACGCCCTCCATGAAATCACGGCTCTTGCCGGCCTTGCCCTGCAATTTCGCCTCGGCGGCGAGCTGGCCTTCCAGCGAATTGTCCCAGCTGGCGCGGATCGCGCGTTTGGTCAGCTCGAAGGCCCGGCCCGGCCCCTTGGCGAGAAACTCGGCGCGCGATTTCCATTGCGCCTCGAATGCGTCGTCAGGAACCGCCTCCCAGATCATGCCCCAGTCATCGGCCTGGCGGGCGCTGATCTTCTCGGCGAAGAGCGCCGCCCCCATCGCCTTGGCGCCACCCATGTTGCGCGGCAGCCAATAGGTGCCGCCCGCATCAGGAATCAGGCCGATCCGGGTGAAAGCCTGCAGGAAATAGGCGCTCTCGGCGGCAATCACCACATCCGCGGCCAGCGCCAGGTTGGCCCCTGCCCCCGCCGCCGGCCCGTTCACCGCCGCGATCACCGGCACGGGACGCTCCGAAATCGCCTTCAGCATCGGATTGTATTCGTCGCGCAGACCGCGCTCCAGATCGAGCCCGCCGATATTGGCATCGCCCAGATCCTGCCCCGAGCAGAACGCATGGCCCGCCCCGGTCATCACGATCACGCGGGCGCCGTCCTTGTCGCTGTGATGCAGGGCATCGGTGATCTCGGCCCGCATCTGCGCGGTCAGCGCGTTCATCTTGTCGGGCCGGTTCAGCGTGATGACGCAGATATCGTCCTGCACCGCATAGGTGATCGTCTTGTAATCCATGTTCGCGTCTCCCGGTCGGTGATGTCGTGCCTGCGCGCCTCAGTGAAGCCCGAGCGCGCGTCGCTGAGAAGCAGAACCCGACGTCACCGTTTCATGATTTCGTCGAGCCGCTCGGTTTCATCCGCGCTCAGCGCCGCCTCGGAGGTGGTCGAACCCTGCGAGCGGCGGCGCAGATAAAGCAACCCGCCCAGCACCGCCAGGATCAACATCCCCGGACCGGCCGCATAGAGCACCCAGTTGCTGCCCTTGGCCTGCGGCCTCAGCAGAACGTATTCGCCGTATTTGTCGACCAGGAACGCGGTCACCTCGTCATTCGTGGCCCCTTCGGTGAGCTGCTCGCGCACCTCCAGCCTGAGATCACGGGCAAGATCGGCATTGCTGTCGTCGATATTCTCGTTGCGGCAAACCAGACAGCGCAGCCCCTTGGAAATCTCGCGCGCCCGCGCTTCGAGCACCGGATCGTCGAGGATTTCGTCGGGCTGCACCGCCAGAACAGGCGTCGCCAGCAGCATCAGCGCAAGGATCAGGCGTTTCATTCCGCCGGCACTCCCTCGATCCGGGCCTTGCGCGCGCCCGCCGCCACACGATAGCGCCGGTCGGTAAGCGACAGCAGGCCGCCAAGCGCCATCAAGATCGCCCCGCCCCAGATCCAGTTGGCCAGCGGTTTGTAATAGACCCGCATCGCCCAGCCGCCCTGTGCCTGCGGATCGCCGATCACCACATAGATGTCGCGCCAGAAGCCATTGTCGATGGCGGCTTCGGTGGTGGGTGTGCCCTGCACCGGGTAAAACCGCTTCTCGGGCGCCAAAGTGGAAATTTCCTTGCCGTCTTGCGACAGCCTTACGATCCCCATGGTCGAAACATAGTTCGGCCCCGGCAGCCGCTCGACGCCTACAAGGGTCAGCGTATAGCCCGCCACGTCAAAGCGCTCACCCTCCTGCACCACGCGGATATCCTCCGCCTCCCAGGCCAGCAGCCCGGCGATCCCGGCGATGGTCACGCCGAGCCCGGCATGGGCCACCGACTTGCCCCAATCGGCCCGCGGCAGGCGCAACAGTCGCCCGATTCGGCCCGCCCGGCCGCGCCCGGTGCGCACGATGAGATCCGTCGCCGAACCGGCCACCAGCCACGCGCCCAGCATGAGGCCAATCGGCCCGAGCGCCGTGCGCTCGCTTTGAATCGCCCAGACCAGCGCGCCCACGGCCAGCGCCAGAATTGCTGCCGGCACCAGATTACGCAGGGTTCGGCCCAGCCTTGCCCGTTTCCAGGGCAGCATCGCGCCGATCGGCAGGATCAGCCCGAGCACCACCATGAACGGGGTGAAAGCCTGATTGAAGAACGGCTCGCCGACCGACAGTTTGCGGTCAAAGAACATCTCCGAAACCAGCGGCCAGATGGTGCCGACAAAGACCACGAAAGCCGCCACGCCAAGCAGGATGTTATTGGTCAAAAGCGCCGATTCCCGGCTGAGGAAGCCGAACACGCCCTTGGCCTCCATGGCGCTGGCGCGCGCCGCAAACAGTGTCAGCGCCCCGCCGACAAAGACCACGAGGATCAAGAGCAGGAACACGCCGCGCTCGGGATCGCTGGCAAAGGCATGCACCGAGGTGATGATGCCCGAGCGGGTGATGAAGGCGCCGATCAGCGAGAATCCGAAGGCGATGATGGCCAGCAGCACGCTCCAGCTTTTCAGGCTTTCGCGCTTTTCCACCACGATCGAGGAATGCAGCAAGGCCGCCGCGATCAGCCACGGCATGAAGCTGGCATTCTCCACCGGATCCCAGAACCAGAAACCGCCCCAGCCGAGCTCGTAATAGGCCCACCACGAGCCCAGAGCGATGCCGACGGTCAGGAAGATCCAGGCCGCCAGCGTCCATGGCCGCACCCAGCGGCCCCAGGCCGCATCGACCCGCCCCTCGATCAGCGCGGCAACGGCAAAGGAAAACGCCATCGAAAGCCCGACATAGCCGAGATAGAGAAATGGCGGATGGAAGGCGAGGCCCGGATCCTGCAACAGCGGGTTGAGATCGCGGCCATCAAACGGCGGCACGTCGAGGCGTAGAAACGGGTTTGACGTCAGCAGGATAAAGGCGAAAAACGCCGCCGCGATCATGCCCTGCACCGACAGCACCCGCGCCCGGAAGCTTGGCGGCAGATTGCCGCCGAACCACTGCGCCATCGCGCCGAACAGCGTCACGATCAGCACCCAGAGCAGCATCGAGCCTTCGTGATTGCCCCACACCCCGGTGACCTTGTAGAGCATCGGCTTGGCCGAATGGCTGTTGCTGGCCACCAGGGAGACCGAGAAATCCGAGGTCACGAAGCTGTAGGTCAGCGCGCCGAAGGCAAACAGCGTCAGCACGAATTGCGCGTTGGCGCCCGGATCGGCAAAAGCCATCCAGCCCGGCCATCGGTTATGGGCGCCGATCAGCGGAACGACTGACTGCATGAGCGCGATCAGGAAGGCGAGGATGAGGGCGAAATGTCCGAGTTCTGCTATCATGAGCCCGGTATATGCATTCGCGCGGGCGGGGCCAATCCCTATCGGCCCCGAACCGTCGTTTGTGCGATCACATTTTGGGGTTTACCGGCCGGAATCGGCGCCGCGCTGCCAGGCATCGAGCGCCGGATTGGGCGCCGGCGTCAGGGTTTCCGCTGCGGTTTGCGAATCCTGCCCGCTCTCCGCCGCGCCGGGGCTGCCCGCACCGCGTTCCAGCGCCTCGAGCGCAGCCAGATTGTCGACCACCTGGGGCACCGAAGCCAGCGTGCGCGCGATCTGGCGTTGAAGGTCTTGCCCCTTGGCCTGATGGCGCGCGCCGAAATAGAAGCTCACGATCGCCCCCAAAAGCCACCACAGCGGCTCGGGCACCAGCGCGATTCCCTGCATTCTCGAGGCAAACCACACCGGATCGACCATCGCCGCGATGAAAAGCCCCAGCGTGCCGAAGGCCAGCGCCGGGCGTGGCAGCCGGTTTACCGCGTCCATCAGACGATCGAACAGCCCGCGCTCGACCACGACAAACTCGGACCCGAACTGCTTGAGCGCCTTGCCCCGCACCTCGGCCTCCCGCGCCGCCCCGGCCTCGGCATTCTCGCGAAACACTTCGACCGTGTCTTTCACCACATTGCGGCCATTGCCGAAAACAAGGGTCAGAACCCGCTCGATCAATCCCATTGCGCCACCCTTTCACGAAACTCCGCCGCGCTCAGATGATAGTGCGGGTCGATGAATTCCTCGGCCCGGCGGATCCAGCCGCCCTTGCCGCCAGCCTTCGTGCGGGCATATTTCCGGCTCGCAGGGCGCCGGTCGGCCAGGCGGAAGTAGTAATTGCGCCGCGCAATCCCGTAGGCATCGGCAAAACGCTCCGGCCCCCGGCGCGCGGCCGCCTGTGCCGCCTCTGCCGTCTGCGGCCCGATCATGCCATCGACGCTCAGATCGAACCCCATGTCGCACAGCAGCCGTTGCAGCAGTTTCACGGCGTTGCGCCCGGCATTGACATACATGTCAAACACCGACGCCTGCACTGCCTCCGGCAAAGCGTCGATCTGCGGGCGCAAAAAATAGTGCTCGATGAAGATATCGACCGCCTGGGCCCGGGTCAGCTTGCGCACATCGGCTACATCGACATCGCCATCGCGATCCAGATCCAGCCCGAGCCGGCGCATGGTGTGAATGGTCACGCCAAAATTCGTCGCGCCGCCCGGATCGTCGGGGTCATTCACAAACCCGCCTTCGCGGGCGACAATCTCTTCAGCAATCTCGCGGACGGTTTTCATTGATCAGGCTTTCCCTCAAAACTGGGGCAAAGCCTGATCCGAAATGGTTAACCCGGTGCTTAGCTACCGTTCGGCTCCTGATAGACGCCCTGTTCCTTCAGCGCATCCACCACTTCGCGCGGCATATAGGTTTCGTCATGTTTGGCAAGGATTTCAGTGGCATGGAATACACCGTTGATGTATTTACCGGTGCCGATCATGCCCTGGTTCTCGGCGAAAAGGTCTGGCAGCACACCCTTGTAAGCGACTTTCACGACCTCGCCACCATCGGTCACGTTGAACGTCACGGTCTCGCCCTGGCCGCGCACCAGGCTGCCTTCTTCGACCAACCCGCCAAGGCGGAACGTCTCGGTTTCGGCCGGCGGCGCCTCGACCACCTGGCTGGGCGAGCGGAAAAAGTTGATCCCGTCGCGCATGCCATAACCGATCAGCGCGGTGGAGATCGCCAGCGCGACAGCGGCCAGCACGATCACCTGCACCCGGCGTTTCTTCTTCAAACCCTTCATCGCGCGTCTCCTCTCACGGAAAACAGGGCGCCAGCATCAGCCCTTGTGTCTCTTCCAGACCTAGCATCAGATTGGCGTTCTGCAAGGCCTGCCCACTGCTACCTTTTGTCAGGTTATCGAGCACCGCCACCACGATGGCGCGGCCCTTGATCCGATCCCCGGTGACACCGATATGACAGAAATTCGAGCCCCTGACATGGTGCGAACTGGGGGTTTCGCCGAACGGCAAGACCTCGATAAACGGCTCATCGGCATAGGCCTTGGCAAAGGTCTGGTGAATCTCGCCCGCGTCGCCCGAGACATAACCGGTGGCCAGAATGCCCCGGTTCGCCGGCATCAGATGCGGGGTGAACTGGATCGTCACCTCGCGGCCCGCCAGCGTGCTGAATTCCTGGTCGAACTCGCCGAGATGGCGATGCGTGCCGCCGACCGAATAGGCGTTGTAGCCCTCCGACAATTCGGCATGCAGCAGGTTTTCCTTCAGCGAGCGCCCGGCCCCCGATACACCGCATTTCAGATCGAGAATGATATCGTCGAGCCCGATCACCCCGGCCGAGATCAGCGGGCGCAGCGCAAACTGCCCGGTTGCGGCATTGCAGCCCGTCCCCGCCACCAGCCGCGCGCCGCGAATCTCGTCGCGGTAAAATTCGGTGAGCCCATAGACCGCCTCTTTCTGCATTTCCACCGCGGCATGCGGGTTGCCATACCATTTCTGATACTCCGCCGGATCGCGCAGCCGGAAATCCGCACTGAGATCGACGATCTTCAAATCCCGCGGCAGACCCGAGATCACTTCCTGGCTGGTCTTGTGCGGCAGGGCGCAAAAACACAGGTCGATCTTCGAGAAATCAATCTCGTCAAAGCCCAGCATATCGGGCAGGTCGAGATGGCGCAGATGCGGGAAAACCTGGGCCAGGCTCTGCCCGGCCTTGGAAAACGCGCCCAGAGCGGCGATCTCGATGTCGCCATGGGTGGCGATCAGGCGGATCAGTTCGGCGCCGGTATAGCCGGAGGCGCCCAGAATGGCGATCTTGTGGGTCATGTCGCGCTCTTTCTCATGTCTGGTTTTATCTGTCCGTGACGTAAATCAAGTGACGGCTCAGGCCGCCTCGAAGGTAATGCGCCGTCGCAGGAATTGCGTCGCCCGGTCGCTGACCCGCCTTGCATCGCCGGTGGTCAGGAACTTCGCCGCGCCGCCGTTGCCGCGCATCTTCGGGTGCCGTTCGAGATAATCGGCGAGGCTCTCGGCCACCAGATTGGCCTGGCTATAGACGCTCACGTCGGGCCCGAGCGCGTCCTGGAACGCCTCTGCCATCAAAGGGTAATGGGTGCAGCCCAGAACAGCCGCCTGCGGATCGGGCATCTTGCGTTTCAGCGCATCGACATGGCTGCGCACCAGCGCTTCGGCCAGGATCAGATCGCCCTCCTCGATGGCATCGACAACCCCGCCACAGGCCTGCGCTTCGACATCGACACCGATGGCGCGAAACGCCAGCTCGCGCTGAAACGCGCGGCTCGCCACGGTGGCGGGCGTGGCAAACAGCGCCACATGCTTCACAGCCACCTCGCGGGGCGGTGAATTGTCGCCCCATTGCCGCTCGGTCAGCGCCTCGATCAGCGGCACGAACACGCCCAGCACCCGCTTGTCGCGCGGCACCCAGTTCTCCTGCATCCGCCTCAGCGCCGCGGCGCTCGCCGTGTTGCACGCCAGGATGACAAGATCGCATTCCTCGGCCCAGAGCCGTTCCACCGCCTTGCAGGTCAGCCCGTAGATATCATCGGCGTCGCGCACGCCATAAGGCGCATGGGCGCTGTCGGCGAGATAGACAAACGGCACATCGGGCAGCCGCCTGGCCACCGCGTCCAGAACCGTCAATCCGCCCAGTCCGCTGTCAAAAATGCCTACTGCCATCTGCCCTGCCCGGTCTTTTGCGCACGGAGTCACCGTTCGAATCCGCGCCTCACACGACGCTCATAGGTCGATTTCCGGCGAAAATCCATCCTTGCTTTCGGCGCCGGATTTCTCCGGCGCCAAAGCCTACTCCGCCGCCAGCGCCGCCTTCGGAGTGCCGCCGCCTTTCAGCGCCGCCAGAAGCTCTCCGCGCCGCGTCGCCGCTTTTTCTGCATTGGCCTTCTTCACCGGGCCAAAGCCGCGAATCGACAGCGGCAGTTCCGCCAGTTCCACCAGCAGGTCGAGATTTGCCGCGCCCGCCTTGGGCAGCCACTCGGCCATATCCGCCTCATATTCAGCGATCAGCGCGCGCTCCATGCGCCGCTCCTCGCTGCGTCCGAACGGATCAAACGGTGTGCCGCGCAGAAACTTGCCTTTGGCCAGAAGATTGAGCAACCGGCCCATCCCCGGCCCGTATTGCTTCTTCTTCGGGCGCCCGTCAGAGCCCTCTTTCGACAGCACCGGCGGCGCCAGGTGATAGGACATCTTGAAATCGCCCTCGAACTGCGCTTCGGCCTTTGCGCGGGTCGCCTTGTGCAGCCGCGCCACCTCGTATTCGTCCTTGTAGGCGAGCAGCTTGTGATAGCCCTTGGCCACCGCCTCCTTGAGCCGCGCATCGCCAATGCCATCCAGAAGCCTGGTGTAGCGCTTGGCCAGCCGATTGCTCTGATAATCCTTCAGATGCGCCGCCCGGAAGGCGATCTTGTCGTCCAGCGTCTTGGGCCGGGCCTGCGCGTCTTCCGGCGCGATCATCTTCGCTGCGTCTTCCGGATGCGCCGCCGCCCAGCGGCCGATTTCAAAGGCCCGCTGGTTGCGTTCCACAGCCTGGCCGTTGAGACGGATCGCCTCCATCAAGGCGGCATGGCTGACCGGCAGATAGCCCATCTGCCAGGCCCCGCCAAACACCATCATGTTGGAGAAGATGCTGTCACCCAGCGTCACCCGCGCCAGTTCCGAGGCATCGAACAGCCGCAGCTTGTCGCGCAGCCGCGCCTCCAGTTGCAACTCGAGCCGGTCGACCGGAATGCGAAACTCGGTCGAGCGGGTGAACTCGCCGGTGATGATCTCGTGGCTGTTGATCACCGCCCCGGTGCGCCCGGTGCTGGTCAGGCCCAGGGTTTTCGCCCCGGCAGAGACCACCAGATCGCCCCCGATCAGCGCATGCGCCTCGCCGGTGGCCACCCTTACGGCGCTGATATCGTCCGGCGCATTGGCCAGCCGCACATGGATATGCACCGCGCCGCCCTTCTGCGCCAGCCCAGCCATCTCCATCATACCCGCGCCAAGGCCATCAATCTGCGCCGCCTGCGCCAGCAATGCGCCGATGGTCACCACACCGGTGCCGCCGACCCCGGTGATCACCACGTTATGGGTACCGTTGATCGTCGGCAGCTGAGGCTCCGGCAGGTTCGGCAGGTCCAGGGATTTGGTCGGTTCCTTGCGGATCTTCGCGCCTTCCAGCGTGACGAAAGACGGGCAGAACCCGTTGACACAGCTGAAATCCTTGTTGCAGCTCGACTGGTCAATCGCGCGCTTGCGCCCCAACTCGGTTTCGACCGGAACGATCGAAACGCAATTCGATTGCACCCCGCAATCGCCGCAGCCTTCACAGATATCGGTGTTGATGAAGACCCGCTTGTCGATATCAGGAAACGTCCCGCGCTTGCGCCGGCGGCGTTTTTCCGCGGCACAGGTCTGGATGTAAAGAATGGCCGATACACCTTTGTGTTCACGGTATTTTTTCTGAACAGACTCAAGATCTGCGCGCTCGAATTTCTCCAACCCAGAGGGGAAGGAGGTAAAGTCGATATCCTCTTTGGCGTCATAGACCAGCGCCACGTTCTCAATCCCGAACGCCTTCAGCTCAGCCGCAATCTGTTGCGCCGAAAGATCGCCTTCGTGGGTCTGACCGCCGGTCATTGCCACCGCATCGTTATAGAGGATCTTGTAGGTGATGTTCACCCCGCTGGCGATTGCGGCGCGGATCGCCTGAAGGCCCGAATGGTTATAGGTTCCGTCGCCGAGGTTCTGGAACACGTGGTCACGTTTGGAAAACGGCGCCTCGCCGATCCAGTTGGCCCCTTCGCCGCCCATATGGGTGAAACCCAGCGTGTTCCGGTCCATCCAGCTGACCATGAAATGGCACCCGATCCCGGCATAGGCCCGGCTGCCGTCGGGCACCTTGGTCGAGCTGTTATGCGGGCAACCGGAACAGAAATAGGCCTGCCTCGTGGTGATCTCCTCGGCATTGTCGGCGCGGCGCGCGTCGGCCAGTTCGGCCAGCCCGGCCTTGATGCCGTCGGTGCCGCGGCCCTCCTCGATCAGCAGCGCCCCCAGCTTTTCGGCGATCATCACCGGGTCGAGCGCCCAACGGGTCGGAAACAGCTCTTCCTGATGCATGCCCCCGGCACCGCCCTTGAACCAGCCATAGACGCGGGTCTCGCGGTCATCAAACAGCGCTTCCTTGATCTGCACTTCCAGCAGCTTGCGCTTTTCCTCGACCACGATGATCAGGTCCAGCTTCTCGGCCCATTCATGGAAACTGGTCATGTCCAGCGGCCAGACCTGCCCCACCTTGTAGGTCGAAATCCCCAGCCGGTCGGCTTCGGCCTCGTCGATACCCAGCAGGTTGAGCGCATGTTCGAGATCGAGCCAGCTCTTGCCATGGCTGACAAGCCCGATCCGCGCCCCCGGCTTGCCCCAGATCCGCTTGTCGATCCTGTTGGCACGGGCAAAAGCCTCGGCAGCATGGCGTTTATAGTCGATCAGCCGCGCTTCCTGCGCGATCCGGTCGTCGAGCAGGCGGATATTGAGCCCGCCATCGGGCATCTCGAACTCCGGAGTGACCAGCTTCACCCGGTTCGGATCGCCATCGACCACGGCGGTGGCCTCGATCGTGTCCTTCATCACCTTGAGTCCGACCCAGACTCCGGCAAACCGGCTCAGCGCATAGCCATAGATGCCATAGTCGAGGATTTCCTGAACCCCGGCCGGGCTCATCACCGGCATGTAGCAATCCACCAGCGCCCATTCGCTCTGATGCAGCACAGTGCTGGATTCGCCGGTATGGTCATCGCCCATGGCCATCAGCACGCCGCCGTTCTTCGCGCTGCCCGCCATGTTGGCATGGCGCATCACATCGCCCGAACGGTCGACGCCGGGGCCCTTGCCATACCACAGGCCGAAGACACCATCGAACTTGCCTTCGCCGCGCAATTCGGCCTGCTGGCTGCCCCACAGCGCCGTCGCCGCCAGATCCTCGTTGATCCCGGGCTCGAATTTCACGTCATTCTCGGTCAGCCGGGCCTGCTCGCGCCCCATGGTCAGATCGACCGCGCCCAGCGGCGAGCCGCGATAGCCGGTCACGTAGCCGGCGGTGTTCAGCCCGGCTTGCGTATCGCGGTATTTCTGGGTCAGCATCAGCCGCACCAGCGCCTGCGTGCCATTGAGCAATACCGGCGATTTCTCCAGATCGTAACGGTCCTGCAAACTCACCTGATGTTTGGTCATCTCGTGCCTCCCCTGACGCCGACAGCCTGCGACAAAATATACAGCAATAATAGGTCATAAATTTTGACCTACAAAGGGATTTATTCCCCCTGACGTCACGAATTCGCGAAGTTAAGAGTGTCTTGCCATTGGTTTCGTGCCAAGAAGCAGCACGCAAAGAAAGTTACGAATATGGATTGGGACAAGCTCAGAATCTTTCACGCGGTGGCCGATGCCGGCAGCCTCACCCATGCCGGCGACACGCTGCATCTCAGCCAGTCGGCGGTATCGCGCCAGATTCGCGCCCTCGAAGAGTCGCTCAACACCATCCTGTTTCACCGCCACGCGCGCGGGCTGATTCTCACCGAGCAGGGCGAGTTGCTGTTCGATGCCACCCGCGCCATGATCCGCCGCCTCGAGACCGCCACGGCGCGCATCCGCGACAGCGAAGAGGAAGTGTTCGGCGAATTGCGCGTCACCACGACGACGGGCTTCGGCACGCTCTGGCTGGTGCCGCGCCTGCCGGCGTTCTACGAGAAATACCCCGATCTCAAGATCGACCTGATGCTGGAAGAGCGGGTGCTCGACCTGCCGATGCGCGAGGCCGACGTGGCGATCCGGATGAAAGAGCCGAGCCAGGCCGATCTGATCCGCAAGCGCCTGATGGGCGTGCGCATGCGGCTCTATGCCTCGCCGCACTATCTCGAACGCTGCGGCACGCCGGAAAGCCTCGAACAGCTGCCCGATCACCGCCTGATCTGCATGAACGTCAGCTCGACCCAGGTCGGCGCCGGCGCCGCGCTGGTGCAGCATCTCCTGAGCTACGAAGTGCCTTCGACCCTGACGGTCAACAACTATTTCGGCGTGCTCCAGGGCGTGATCAACAATCTCGGCATCGGGGTTCTGCCCGATTACGTGACCCAGGACGTGCCGAATCTGGTGCGCGTGCTGCCCGATGTCGAATCCGGCGAAATCCCGGTCTTTTTGGCCTACCCGGAAGAATTACGCCCCTCCAAACGCATCGCCGCATTCCGCGATTTCGTTCAGGAGGAAATCATTGCACATCGTAAACAGGTTAAAAATCAAGCGGTTGTCGAGTAGCTCAAAAAGCCATGCAAAACACGCATATCGGCAATGCTGCACCTGCGGCATTTTGGAGCTTGATCGGCGCGGATGCGCCGCCTATTTGATCTCTCGACGGTGATCGGCGCTTGCGTTGATTGCCATCATACCTCCCTGTTGGACTTCGGCCGAGCTTAGTGCTCGGCCTTTTTTTCCAATCGACGGCCTGCCTGTCGTCCCGGCACCTACGCTGCGACGCTCGGCCCCATGGCATTTCAGATGCCAGGCACCATACTGCTGCAAAGCCGCAAGGTGTCCGCCGCAAGGGGCCTTATGCTTATTCCAGAAACCAGCTTGTCGCAAATCCGCACCCTCGATGGGGTCGTGTCGCATGTACATCGGGCTCTCGGCGTTTCGGTGGTATTGATCACACAACCGCTCGAAACCATCCAGCGCGTCATCGCAAGCGCCGGCCAGCCCCTGCCCGAAGGCTTCCGCGAGAGTTTTCCGATTGTCTATTCGATCTGCCGCCACGTGACGGAAATGAATTTCGAACTGGTTATCGACGATGCCTTTTCTCACCCGCTGCTGCACGATCATCCCGCCGTCGCCAAACTGGGCGTCGCCGCTTACCTCGGTGTGCCGATCAAACGCGCGGATGGCAGCGGCGAGGGCAGCGGCTACGTGCTTTGCGCGCTCCACAATCACCAGCGCAAATGGTCGCCCGAGGATATCGAGCTGATGCACAAGGCGGCCCGGCGGCTGACAGAGTTGGGCGACGCCTTGTTCTAAGCCTCATACCACCGGCAGATCGCCATTCGCCCAGGGCGAGAGCCGCTCAGCGCCCGCGGCCCGGATCACGATGTTTTCCTCATGCACCATCAACACTCTGGGCGCCGTCTCCACGTTGGGTTCCAGCGTGATCACCATCCCCGGCTCCAGCACCGTCTCGTCGCCTTCCGTCAGGGAAAGCCCCTCGGTCAGCTGCATGCCGAGGCCATGGCCCAGCCGCCCCGCATCCGTGCCCGCTCCTGTCACATCCGCCATCGCGCGCCACAGATCGCAGGCCCGTGCGCCTGGCCTTGCCGCCGCCAGCCCGGCCTCCGCCGCCTCCAGAAGCCGCGCCCAGCCGCCCGCGGCTTTCGGATCGGCCTGCCCGACCGCGAAGTTGCGGTCATAATCGCAGAAATACCCGTCCCAGACCGCGCCGGTATCGAGCATCAGGATATCGCCCGGTGCCAGCGGCGCATCGCTGGCCGAAGAAATCACGTCCGAATAGCCCAGCGGCCCGGCCCCGCCCGCCAGATAAGGCACATGGTCGGCGCCCTCTTCCAGCAACAGCGCCTGAAAGCCGCGAAACACCGCGCTCAGAGGCACGCCCGCGCCCGCAATCTCGCCGACCCGGGCAAAGGCCCGCCCGGCAATGGCACAGGCGCGCGCAATCTTGGCAATCTCGGCTTCGCTCTTCACCGCCCGCAGCCGCGCCATCAGGCCCTGATCGTCGGCGAAAACCAGCCCCGCCGCACCCAGCCGCTCGAAATCCGCCAGCGGCATGCGCAGGTGGGTCTCGTATCCCATCGGCACCCCGATCCGCCCGCCGCCCGCCAATTCGCGCAGCGCATCGACCAGCAGGCTCACCCCGTCATCCTCCGGCCTTGGCGCGGGCCAGGTGCGGATGTCCTCGATCCAGCTCTGGCGCATCAGCGCCGCCCCGATCGACGGGATCACCGCCACCGGCGCGCCCGAGGCCGGCACGATCAGGAACCACGAGCGGCTCGGGCTCTCCCAGAACCTTGTGAGAAACCCGGTGAAATAGCGGATCTCCGGCTCGGTGGTGAGCAACAGCGCCGCCAGCCCGGCGCGCGCCATCGCCGCCTGCGCCCGCGCCAGCCGCGCCTCGTATTCGCCGCTGTCAAAGCCGCGCGGGCTCACTCCGGCGCCTCGCTCAGAATGCACAATACGCGCGCGCCCTCGCCCAAAGGCGTCAGCGCAAGCAAAGCCGCCAGCCCGGCGCCCCCCGAAGGCGTGGTCTCCAGCCCGGCCTCGGCCAGCAGCGGCATCGCGCCCTCCGCCTCGTCCTCGCTAATCAGCGCAAAGCCGTCGGCATCGCGCGCCAGCCCTTTGAGCGCAATCAGCGACGGTTCCTTGCAATCGAGCCGCCCCATGGTCGAGACCGGCCCCCGCGTGACCACAGCGCGCCCCGCCTTGATGCTCGCGAAAAGCGCCGGGGCCGCTTCTGGCTCGACCACGATGATGCGCGGCGCGTCGCCCCATTCCTTGCGGAAATAGGCCGCGCAGGCCCCGGCCAGCCCGCCGACCCCGGCTTGCAGGAAGATATGCGTCGGCGGGGCCGCGATCTCGGCCACCACCTCGGCAGCCAGCGCCAGATAGCCCTCCATCACGCGGAAGGGCCGCTCGACATAGCCGGGCCAGGAACTGTCCGACAACAGCGCCCAGCCATTGGCCTCCGCCGCCCGCGCCGCCGCCGCCATGCTGTCTTCATAGGTGGCGCCCTCGCGCACCACCTCGGCACCCGACAGGCGCAGCCGCTGGGCGAAGTCCTCGGGCACCGTCTGGCTGAGATAAATCACCGCGCGGGCGTCAAACGCCGCCGCCCCCGCCGCCACCGACAGGCCATGGTTGCCGGCACTCGCGGTCACATAGGTGCGCCCCTGCGACAGGCCCTCGGCATGATCGCGGGCAATCGCATAAGCCGCGCCGAGCGCCTTGAAGCTGCCCAGACCCATGCGAAAGCGTTCATCCTTGACCCAGACCTCGCCCGCCCCGGCAAACCCGTCTCGCCGGGTCAGCGGCGTGACCTCGTGAAACGGACAGCGCACCAGCATTGCGCCCACGGTATCGGCATCGACGCTGGGCCATGGAATATCGGCAAGGCCGTCCCAATCCATCCCGCGCCCGCGCCAAGGATTGTCCAGCAATTCGACCATGTGTCTTTCCCCCGTTCAGCCCAGCCACCCAATGCCATCAGGCCCGACAGGTCAAGCTTGCCCAAACCTGCCACGTCTCTGGCGCAGCAGCGCGGTGTCGGCCGGATTGCGGCTCAGCGCGATCGCCCGGTCATAAGCCGCAAGTGCTGCGTCCCGCTGCCCGGCCCGGCTCAGCAGATCGGCCAGCGCCGCGTGATAAGGCTGATAGCGCGCCAGCGCCTCGCCCAGCCCGACGAGCGCCGCCAGCCCCGCCTCGGCGCCCGCCACCTCGGCCAGCGCCACCGCCCGGTTCAGCGCCACAACCGGGCTTGGCGTCATCTCGAAAAGCCGGTCATAGAGCAGCATGATCTGGCGCCAGTCCGGCGGCTGCCCCGGCGCGCGCTCCCGGTCCATGTGCAGCGCCGAAATCGCGGCCTGGATCTGGAACGGCCCCGCGCGCAGCCGCGCGACCGCCCGGTCCAGCACCGTCTCGGCCTCGCGCCACATCGCCCGGTCCCAATGCGCGCGCTCCTGCGTCTCGGGCGCACGGGGCAGCCCGTCCGCCCCGATCCGCGCCGCCCGCCGGGCATGGGCAAACAGCATCAGCGCCAGCAGCCCCTCGATCTCGGCTTCACCGGGGCGCAGCTGGTCCAGCATTCGCGCCAGCCAGATCGCCTCTTCGCACAGGCCCGCCCGGATCGGCGCGTCGCCCTCGGCGGCGCTGTAGCCTTCGTTGAAAATCAGATAGATCACCCGCAACACCGCGCCCAGCCGCGCGCCCCAGTCTTCCCGGCCAGGCACCTTGAAGGGGATGCCGGCCCCGGCGATCTTGGCCTTGGCCCGGCTGATCCGCTGGCCCATCGCCGCATCGCTGTCCAGAAACGCCCGCGCGATCTCGGGCGTGGTCAGCCCGCCCAGGCTGCGCAGGGTCAGCGCCACCTGGCTCTTGCGTTCCAGCGCCGGGTGGCAGCAGGTGAAGATCAGCCGCAGCCGCTCATCGGGAATGTCGGGCATCTCTGGCTCACTGTCCTGTGCCATCAGAACCGCCATTTCCCTTGTCTTGTCGGCCAGGCTGGCAGTGCGGCGCATCCGGTCAATCGCCTTGCGCCGCGCCACCTTCAAAAGCCACCCCTGCGGGCTGGCGGGCAGGCCCGAGCGCCCCCAATGCAGTAGAGCCGCCTCCATCGCGTCCTGCAAGACGTCCTCCGCCAGCTGGAAATCACCCAGCTGGCGGATCAACGCGGCAATCAGGCGGCCGTGGTCCTCGCCCATCACACGGCTCAGGGCCGCGGCGATGTCCTCGGCCCCGGCCGCCATCCGCCCTACCCCGGCAGTTCCATCACCGGGCGCACCTCGATGGTGCCGGTATTGGCAACCGGGATCATCGCCGCATAGTGCAGCGCTTCATCCAGATCCTTGCAGTCGAGCATGTAATAGCCGCCGAGCTGCTCCTTGGTCTCGGCAAAGGGGCCGTCCATCGTCTCGGTCTTGCCGCCGCGCACGCGCACGCAGGTCGCGGTTTCCGGCGGCATCAGCGCCTCGCCGCCAGCCATCACACCGGCGTCAATGAAGGTCTGGTTCACCTTGTTCCAGGGCTCCATCATCGCCGCAAACTCGGGCGTGCCGGGCTTCGGCCCCGGATCGGAATTGCGCACGTCATAGATCAATGCCAGGTATTTCATCGTCTTTCTCCTCTTGGGTTTCAGTTTGGAATGTCTTGCGGGCTCAGGCAAGCGCGGCGCGCGCCATCAGCACGATCAGCAGCGCCATCGCCAGGATATTGCCCAGGTTGCCCACGATCCGCGCCGGATGGGCGGCATTGTCGGCGCGCAATCCGAAGGGATGCACAAGCCGCCCCGCCAGCGCCAGAGCGCCCGCCACATGCAGCCATAGCGCCGCGGCGCCCTGCACCTCGGCCAGCGCCATCAGGATCACCGTCAGCGGCACCCATTCGATGAAGTTGCCGTGCCGCCGGATATGCTCATGCAATGCCGTCTCGCCGCCATCGCCGATCGACACATGCAGCTTTGCGCGCCTCTTGGTCACATTGAGCCACAGGATCAGCATCACGATGCCGAATGCCGCGCCGTATAGGGATGTTATCGGTAAACTCATTCTCTCGCTCCTCGTTGGCCTTTCGATACCCCAAGGACGAACGGCACCCCGATATTTCGACACCGCGGCCTGAAAATTTCTGCGAACCGCACCAATTGCCGCGCCCGGCCCCCTTCCATGCCCTGCCCCCTTGGATTATGAGAACGCCTACAGCCTGCCACCGGGGAAAGAGCACCAGATGACCGAGCCTGCCATCACCAAAGAGCTGATCGCGGCCCACGGGCTGAGCGACGACGAGTATCAGCGCATCCTCGGTATCATCGGGCGCGAGCCCAGCTTTACCGAGCTCGGCATCTTCTCGGCGATGTGGAACGAGCATTGCTCCTACAAATCGTCGAAGAAATGGCTGCGCACCCTGCCCACCGAAGGCCCGCAAGTGATCTGCGGCCCGGGCGAAAATGCCGGCGTGGTCGATATCGGCGATGGCCAGGCGGTGATCTTCAAGATGGAGAGCCACAACCACCCCTCCTATATCGAGCCCTACCAGGGCGCCGCCACCGGCGTCGGCGGCATCCTGCGCGATGTCTTTACCATGGGCGCGCGCCCCATCGCGGCGATGAACAGCCTCAGCTTCGGCGAAATCTCCCATCCCAAGACCCGCCAGCTGGTGCATGGCGTGGTCGAGGGCATCGGCGGCTATGGCAATTGCTTCGGCGTGCCCACCGTCGGCGGCGAAGTGCGCTTCGATCCGGCCTATAACGGCAATTGCCTGGTCAATGCCTTTGCCGCCGGCCTCGCCGATGCCGACAAGATCTTCTATTCCGCCGCGTCCGGCGTCGGCATGCCGGTGGTCTATCTCGGCGCCAAGACCGGGCGCGACGGCGTCGGCGGGGCCACCATGGCGAGCGCGGAATTCGACGAGACCATCGAGGAAAAACGCCCCACCGTGCAGGTCGGCGATCCGTTCACCGAAAAGCGCCTGATGGAAGCCACGCTCGAGCTGATGGCAACCGGTGCGGTGATCTCGATTCAGGACATGGGCGCGGCCGGTCTCACCTGCTCGGCCGTTGAAATGGGCGACAAGGGCGGCCTCGGCATCCGGCTTAAGCTAGATGACGTGCCGCAGCGCGAAAGCGACATGACCGCCTACGAGATGATGCTGTCCGAATCCCAGGAACGCATGCTGATGGTGCTGCGCCCCGAGAAGGAAGCCGAGGCCCGCGCCGTGTTCGACAAATGGGATCTCGATTTCGCCATCGTCGGCGAAACCATCGCCGAGGACCGCTTCCTGATCCTGCAAGGCAACGAGGTCAAGGCCGACCTGCCGCTGGCAACGCTCTCCGGCTCCGCCCCGGAATATGACCGCCCCTGGGTCGCAACCCCCGCCGCCGAACCGCTCGATCCCGCCAGCGTGCCGGGTGTCGATCCGATCGACGGGCTGAAGGCGTTGATCGGCTCGCCCAATTACGCCGCCAAGCAATGGGTCTATGAGCAATATGACACCATGGTGATGGCCGACACGGTGCGCCTGCCCGGCCTCGGCGCCGGTGTGGTGCGGGTGCATGGCACCGAAAAGCTGCTGGCGTTCACCTCCGACGTGACCCCGCGTTACGTCAAGGCCAACCCGGAAATGGGTGGCGCGCAGGCCGTCGCCGAAGCCTATCGCAACCTTACCGCCGTGGGCGCTCTGCCACTCGCCACCACCGACAACCTCAATTTCGGCAATCCCGAAAAGCCCGAGATCATGGGCCAGTTCGTCGGCGCCATCAAGGGCATCGGCGCCGCCGTTGCCGCGCTCGACATGCCGATCGTGTCGGGCAACGTCTCGCTCTACAACGAGACCGATGGCACCGGCATCCTGCCCACCCCCACCATCGCCGCCGTCGGCCTGATCGCCTCGCCGGATCGCGCCATTCTCGGCCAGGCCCGCGATGGTCATGTCGCCATGCTGATCGGGCAAACCCATGGCCATCTCGGCCAATCCGCGCTGCTGGCCGAAGTGTTCAACCGCGCCGAGGGCGATGCCCCCCCGGTCGATCTGGCGGCGGAAAAGCTACATGGCGATTTCATTCGCGCCCATGTCGATCTGATCAAGGCCTGCACCGATCTGTCCGATGGCGGCCTGGCGCTGGCCGCCTTCGAAATGGCCGAAGCCGCCGGTGTCGGCCTCCATCTCGAGGAAGCCGATACAGCGCATCTCTTCGGCGAGGATCAGGCGCGCTATCTCGTCGCCTGCAACTTCGATCAGGCCGAGGCGCTGATGACAGCCGCGGGGCATGCCGGGGTGCCATGCCAGACCGTCGGCAAGTTCAGCGGCGACATGCTGCGCATCGGCAGCGTGCAAGCGCCCCTGGCCGAGCTTTCGGCCCTGTTCCGCTCGGCTTTCGAGGAGACGGTCGGCTGAGCCAGAACCTGCCCGATCTCAGCCCCGATTGTGCCGCCTGCGCCGCGCTTTGCTGCGTCGCGCTGGCGTTTGACAAGGGCGAGGCCTTCGCCATCGACAAGCCCGCCAGCATACCCTGCCCGCATCTCGCGCGGCATCGTTGCAGCATCCATGACGCGCTGGCCGACAGGGGCTTTCCCGGCTGCGTCGCCTATGACTGCACCGGTGCGGGGCAGCGAACCATTGCGCTCTATTCCGGCAAAAGCTGGCAGGATCATGCCGCACTCTTGCCCGCGCAGATCGACAGCTTTCGCCACCTGCGCCATCTGCACGACCGTATCGAGCTGTTGCGCGCCGTCGCCACGCTGGCGCTGCCGCCCGAGGCCGAAGCCCGCCGCCGCGCCCTGCTCGGCGCGCTCTGCCCCGCCGACATGACCCGGGAGATCGCGCGAAACATCGCCACCGGTCCGGCGCCGGCCGAGGTCGATCGCTTCCTCAAATCCCTGGCGCAATACGCCCCGGTCCCGAAACCTGCATTGAAAGTCTAGCTTTTCGCCGAAGCATGGCCGCTACGTCTTGCACCGCCCCCAAACCCGCCCTAGATTCAGCGCGAAGACAAAACGGAGACCCAAATGGCCATTCACGCGCAGGAACTCGAAGATCTGCTCCGTGCAGCTTTCCCCAAGGCCGAGATCGCCGTCGATGGCGCCGATGGGCGTCACATGGCGGCGATGGTGGTCGATGAAAGCTTTCGCGGAATGAACCGGGTGCAACAGCAGCGCGCCGTCTATGCCGCCCTCAAGGGCAAGATGGACGGCTCGGACGGCGAATTGCACGCTTTGGCGCTGACCACCCGCGCCCCCGACTGACCCAGAATTTACGCCAATTCAGCGAACAGGAACCCGACATGAGTGACGCAAAGACCCAGATCGAAGACATCATCAAAGCCAATGACGTGGTGCTTTACATGAAAGGCACCAAAGCCATGCCGCAATGCGGCTTCTCCTCGCGCGTGGCCGGGGTGCTCAATTACATGGGGGTCGAATTTCAGGACGTGAACGTGCTGGAAAACGAGACGATCCGCCAGGGCATCAAGGATTATTCCGACTGGCCGACGATCCCGCAGCTCTACGTCAAGGGCGAATTTGTCGGCGGCTGCGACATCATCACGGAAATGACCCTCTCGGGCGAACTCGACACCCTGTTCGAGCAAAACGGTGTCGCCTTCGACAAGGACGCCGCCGAGAAGATCCGCGAAACCAACGCCTGACCCCGTAGGGTGCGTGCTTGCACGCACCTTACCCCCCGCGCCTGGAAATCCTCAGCCAGATACCATCCTTGCCGCGCACCGTCAGATGCGCCACCGGCATCGCCGGGCGCTCGGCGACCAGCTCGAAACGAAACGCGCGCGCCAGCAGCGACAGGATCAGTGGCCCCTCGACCATGGCAAACCCGGCCCCGGTGCAGACCCTCTGCCCGGCAGAAAACGGGATATAGGCTTCGCGCAGGCAGTGCTTGCCGTTCTCGGTCTTGAATCTTGCCGGGTCGAACGCGTCGGGCCGCTCCCAGAGCCGCTCGTGGCGGTGCAGGTGCCAGGGGGAAAGCACGATCTGGCTGCCTTTCGGCACATCGCGGTCGCGAAACCGCTCCGGGCAGGCCGCCTCGCGCACCATCATCGGCACCGGCGGATAGAGTCTCAGCGTCTCACGGAACACGTCCTTGCTGAGCTTCAGCTTCGAGACTGTTGAAAACGCGGGGCTTTCCGGATCAATCGCCACCTCTGCCTCCGCCGCCAACCGCTCCTGCCAATCGGGATACATCGCCAGCAGGTAGAGCGCCCAGGCCAGCGCCGAAGCACTGGTTTCATGCCCCGCCAGGAAGAAGATCGCCACCTGATCGACCATTTCCTCGGTGTCAAACCGCTGACCGGTCACCGGATCGGCGGTGGTCATGATCTTGGTCGCCAGATCGTCGGGCGCCGTACCCGCCTCGATCTCCGCCATCCGCGCCGTGGTCAGCCCGGTGATCAGCGCGCGGATCTCCCCCGCCGTGCGACGTGTTTCGCGGCTGTGAAACCGCGGAAACCATTTCGGCAGCGGCAACAGCGCCCCGAGATTGAGCACCGGCTGCGCCCTCTGATGCTCGCGGAACTTGGCGAAAACCCGCCCCGCCACGTCATGCTCGATCGGGATCGAAAACAGCGTGCGGAATATCACATCCGCCGCCGCGTGGCTGGTATGCTCCTCGATCTCCACGGGCTTGCCATCCGCCAGCCCCTCCAGCCGCGCCACCGCCGACATTCCCGCCGTCCACATCGCCGGAAACACCTCGCGCAGCCGCCCGCCCTCAAACGCCGGGTCGATGATGCGCCGCTGGCGCTTCCAGGTCTCGCCATTGGTCACGAACACCGAGTTGCCAAGAAGCGGCGCCAGCCCCTCGCGTATCCGGTTGGATTTGGGAAAATCGTCGGGCCGCTGGCGCAACACCAGATCAACCAGCGCCGGTTCGTTGCACATGTACGAGCGGAAAAACGGCGTGCGAAACTCCGCCATCCACGCCCGGTAGAGCCGCGCCGGCTGGGCCGAGAGCAGATCCGCACGGAACAGCCTGGCATAGCGCCAGAGCGAGGTTTTCCCCTGCCGGGACGGGGGTTTAGGCGGCAATGCTGTCATCAGGCTCCACCGAGGTGAATTTCGATTCCGCCCGCTCGATCCGGCTGCCCGACGGCTTGCGCCCGGCAAATCGCGCCCCGAGCGTCACCGGCCCCGCCGTGATGCGGAAATAGTCGTAATCGCCGGGCCGGTCAAAGGCGCACATATATTGGAAATGCAGCCGAAAGAAACGCCATCTGAGCTCCTTCCAGCGCGCCGGGCTCAGCGTCTGGGTAAAGGCCGCCGAGATCACCAGCGGCCAGCGTTTACCCTCAGGCGCCACCCCGGAGACCGCGACGGGATCGCAAAGCGCAAAAGCACAGCCGTCGCCCGGCGCGGTGACATCGACCCAGGTCAGCTCGTCGCGCGCCGAAAGATAGCGCAGGTCGGCGCGCAACCGCCGCGCTTCGGGCAGAAACGACACCATCGGCACCACCTGCCCCAGCGACAGGAACGACAAGACCGGCCCGCCCTCCGCCACCTTTCCCGCCCGGATCAGATCGGCCAGGATCGACACCGCCAGATGCGCGCCCGAGGAATGCCCAACCACCAGAACCTCGTCATGCGCACCCCGCAATGCCTCGCCGATCCGCTCGGCGAATTCCGCCATCCGCGCTTCCAGTTCGGGCGGGTTGGCGCCCCCCGATTGCGCCGAATAGGCATAATCATGCATCAGGTAATAGGCGAAGAACTTGCCATCGCGCTTGCGAAACCATTCCAGCACGAACGGCACCACGGCCAATCCGGCCCAGGCCAGCCAGGGATGGATCAGCGCCAGCGCGCGCCCCAGCCCCCAGGCGATCAGCAGCGCCAGCAGCAATTGCACCAGCAGGAACACCACCGGATAAAGCGCCGCGATCACCGGCCCTTTCCGCAGCCGCATCAGCCGTCTGAGTGCGCCCGAGGCGATATAGGTCCAGGCGGTGCGCGCCAGCTGCACATAGGTCGCGGCAATCCCCAGCCCCATCGAATCGCGCACGATATCCGACCAGACCAGCACTTCGAAATCGGCCTCGACCGTGGCGTCGTCGATCCGCCCGGTGACATGCCAACCATAAGGTCCATCGCCCTTTTTAGCAGCAAGTTCAATGTCATATCCGCTGATCTTCGCCTGCGCCGCGCCCTCCTTGCGATAAAGCTCTCGGTAGCGGCGCGGGTGAATCGGATCATAGCCGGGGATATAGAACACCCGGCGTTTTCTGACCGTTTTTTGGTCTTGCTGATCCATCGTCCTGCCCTCATCTGCGCGCGCGAACCTATCGCAAGTCCTGGGCAAAAGTTAGACCTCGCGGCCCAGCCCCTCAAGTACCGCCCGCGCCGCACGCAGCCCCGGCGCCTCGCCGCCCCGCCCGAGCCGCTGCATCGTCAGATCCAGCGCTGCCAGCTGCGCGCCCGGCGCCTCCAGCACGCCGATCACCGCCTCGGCCATCGGCCCGGCGCGGCAGTTGTCGAGAATGAATTCCGGCACCACCCGCGTCTCGCTCACCAGGTTGACCAGCGTCACCGTGTCGATCCTGGCCAGGCGCGGCATGATCTTGCGGCTGATCCAGCCAAAATCATAGCCAATCACCATCGGCGTGGCGCTCGCCGCCAGCTCCAGCGACACCGTGCCCGACGCCGCCAGCGCCGCATCCGCCGCCCGGAACGCCGCGCGTTTTTTCGCCGCGAAAGCGTCTGCCTCCTGCCCGCGCGGGTCGAGCAGCACCGGATCGCCGGGCCAGCCGCGCACGATCTCCGCCAGCATCCCGGCCACCGGCGCCGCCGCCGGCACCACCGCGCGCAAGCCCGGTCGCGCCGCCAAAACCCGCCCCAGCGTCTCGCCAAACCGCCCGGCAAGGCGCGAAACCTCGCCCCGGCGCGAGCCCGGCAGGATCAGCATCATCTCGTCCGAGATGTCGTGTTCGGCGCGAAACGCCGCCGCCTCGGCCGCGCTCGCCACCGGCTCGCTCACCACCGGATGCCCGACGAAATCGCAATCCATCCCGGCGGCTTCCATGTAAGGCGGCTCGAACGGCAACAGCGCCAGCACCTGATCGACATGGCGCGCCATCTTTTTCGCCCGCCCGGCCCGCCAGGCCCAGACCGACGGGGCGACGTAATGCACTGTTCGGATGTCCGGCCGGATGTCTGCCGACGCCCGCACCGCCCTGGCCACTCGCAGCCCGAAATCGGGGCTGTCGATGGTGATCAGAACATCCGGGCGCATCGCCAGCACCGCGCGCACCACCTGATCCTTGCGCTTGAAGAGATGGCGCAGCTTCGGCACCACCTCGGCCAGCCCCATCACGCTCAGCTCGTCCATGGCAAACAGGCTCTCCAGCCCCTGCTCGGCCATCAATGGCCCGCCGACCCCGGCAAATTCCACCCCCGGCACCAGCTCCCGCAGCCCCTGCATCAGGGCGCCGCCCAGCCGGTCGCCCGACAGTTCGCCCGCGACCAGGAAAACCTTCAGCGCGCGGCTCACGGGCGCACCCAGAGAACCATGTTCATCGCGTCGAGAATGGCGGTCACGATGGCGGCGTCGATCACGATCACGCCACCGGCCTCGATCACGATCCCGTCGAGCCCGGCCTCGGCGGCATGAAGCGCGGTGAGCGGCCCGATGGTGGGCAGATCGGCGCGCCGGTCCTGCCCCGGTTTGGGCGCCTTGTAGAGAATGCCGCCGACACCGGGCGCGTCGAGATTCTCCTCGGGCAACACAGCCAGCCAATCGCGCGCCACGGCGCTGAGCCCGCCGGCGTCATCGTAGAGCCAGTCCTGCGCTGGCCCCTCCGGGCGCGCGGCATAGTCCATCGCCAGCGTCGCCAGCATCGCATCGGTGCCGGCCTCGTCCTCGCGGGCCAGAACCCTGCCCTTGCGGATCACAACGGCCTGGCCCAGATCGGCTGCCCCCATCTCGGCCAGCACGCCGAGCGCGGCGCGCGCATCGGCCTCATGCACATCGCGCGGCTGGCGCCGGGTCATCACCCCGATCTCGGCCACGCTCCTTGGCGCCAGTTCATGCGCCGCACGGATGCGAAAGCCGGTCTGCTCGAAGATCCGCATCACCACGCGCAGCGCGCCGTCATCGCCCTGCGCCAGCGCCTCCATGAACAGCCCCACCAGCGGCCTGGTCTCTTCGTCGAGCTTTGCCGGGTCGAGCGCGGGCCGGTCGATCGCTCCGCAGAGGCACACCTCGGTGACCCCGCGCGCTCCCAGCTCCAGAAGCAGGCTGCCCAGGGTTTCCAGCCGAAAGGTCAGATCGGGGGTCACACCGTCGGGGGAATGGCCCTCCAGCGCACAGACCAGCGGCCGCTCAGCCTGCGCCGCCACCACCTTGGCGGGCAATTGCCCGCGCCCTGCGATCAGCGCCAGCATTTGCCTAGCCCGGCGTCAGGAAGGAGCGGTCCGAGGCCCCGGTGACGAAATCGACGATCTGGCGCACATAGTCGCTCTCCGTCTCCTCGCCCAGCCGCCTTGCGCGATCCTGGAACGCGCCCTCGCCCTGGGCCAGCATCTGGAAGGCAGCGCGCAGCGCCGTGATATCGGCGCGGCTCACCCCCCGGCGCTTCAGCCCAACGAGGTTGAGCCCGTCAAGCTCGCCGCGCGGCCCCTGCACCAGGCCATGCGGGATCACGTCATTGGTGACCATCGAAAGCGCGCCGATGATGGCGCCGCGCCCGATCCGAACGAATTGATGAATGCCGCAGAGTCCGCCGACCAACACGTCATCTTCAAGGATGCAATGCCCGGCGATGGCCGAATTGTTGACGATGATCACCCGGTTGCCGATCTGGGCGTCATGCGCCACGTGACAGCCGGCCATGAACAGCCCGTCATCGCCCACCCTCGTGATGCCGCCGCCGCCGGCGGTGCCGGCATTCATCGTCACATGCTCGCGGATGCGGTTGCGCTCGCCGATGATCAGCCGGGTCTTCTCGCCCTTGTATTTCAGATCCTGCGGGATCTCCCCGATCACCGCGAACGAAAAGATCACCGTGTCGTCGCCGATCTCGGTGTCACCGGTGACGACGACATGGGATTTCAGCTCGACCCCGCGCCCCAGCTTCACCCCGGGCCCGACCAGACAGAATGGCCCGATGACACAGCCCTCGCCGATCTCGGCGCCGGGTTCGACGATTGCAGAGGGATGAATCTCGCCCATTCGGCTCACTCCTGAGGCAGGTCCATCATCGCGGTGAACTCGACCTCGCAGGCCATTTCGGCACCGACGCTGGCCGTTCCGGCGAATTTCCAGACCTTGCCGCCGGGCTTGCCGCGCAGCGTGGTCAGATACATCTCGAGCACGTCACCGGGCGTCACCATGCGGCGGAATTTGCATTTGTCGATCGACATGAAATAGACCAGCATGTGCTTGTCCTCCATGCCAAGCGCCGTGCCCACCATCACCGCAGCAGTCTGCGCCATCGCCTCGACGATGGTGACTCCCGGCATGATCGGCTTGCCCGGGAAATGGCCCTGGAAATGCGGCTCGTTCATGGTCACGTTCTTGATGCCGCGGGCAGATTGATAGCCGTCGATATCCTCGACACGGTCGACCAGAAGGAACGGATAGCGATGCGGGATTAGCCGCTGGATCAGCCCGATATCGGCGCGCTTCAGTTCACTCATGTCGGTTCCCTTCCCCTGGGTCTTCGCCCCTGCCCGCCCCAGGCAGCGCCGCCAATGACCGGAAAGTCATGCCGACGGCGCCAAAGCGATATCCCTCACGCCCTGTTTCGGCCGCTCGCCTTTGCGGGCTTGTGTCAAAACGCTTTATCAACTCGGCTCTGGCGGGGCAAGCGTCGGGACAAGCCAAGCCCGGTCTCAGTCCTGCGCCTGCGGGTCCGGTTCTTCCTCGGGCACGGGCTCTGGCGCGGGATCCGGCACCGGCGGGTCGAGAGCGCTGCCATCGCCGATCGCCTCGTCGATTCGGCGCACCGCCGCGTCGGTCACATCGATGGTCCCCGTGCTCAACAGCACCGCCCGGATGTCGAGCAATACCGAAGCGCTGCTTTCCACCATCAACTCTTCCAGCACCGGACGTGCCACGCCGAGAAACCGGCGTTCGGCGGCGTCGCTTTCCTGGGCCAGCGCGTTGGCCTTGGCCTCCTGGGCGCTGCGGGTCTTGCGCACCTTGTCATCGAACGCATCGGCCTTCTTGCGAAACGCCTCCGGCGTCATCCCGGGGCGCTCTTCGGTGAGTTTCTTTTCCTCGGCCGCCAGTTCCGCTTCGATGCGCCGGTTTTCCTCGGCCAGGGCGTTCCCGCGTGTCTCGATCGTGTCACCGACCCGCTGGCCAAACTTTGATTGCGCGAACAAACGGCCCGGATCGATCACCAGGATCACGCTGTTGGGCACGCCCAGCTCCTGCGCGGCAACCGGGCGCACCGGCCCCAGCCCGGCCAGCGTCAGCGCCACCGCCCAACCGAGCCGCCGAAGCGCCGATCGTGTTGCGGATCCGCGCGCCATTCCACCGGCCTCAGAATTCGGTTCGGATGGTGAATTCGAACTGTTGCTCGTCGTCCCAGGCTTCTTTCTTCAGCGCCCGCGAATAGTTCAGCCTGAGCGGCCCGATCGGCGTGGTCCAGAAGATAGAAATCCCGGCGACATGGCGCAGCGACATATCCTCGCCCACCACATTGGCATTGACCGTATCCAGCCCCCAGACCGAGCCGACATCGTAAAACAGCCCGCCGGTGATACCGTATTCATCGGGCAGCCCAAGCGGGAACTCGGCTTCGAACTTGGCGGTGGCGAACATGTTGCCGCCAAGCGCATCGTTTATCCCTTCGGCGCCCACAATCTCCCGCGGGCCGATGCCATCGGGGGTAAAGCCGCGGATGATGTCGTTGCCATAGAGGAAGCGGTCGGTGATCCGGCTGCTGGGTCCGCCATAGGTGTTGAGCAAACCACCCGCCAGCGTCGCCCGCAGCGAGACTTCCTCGTTCAGGATCTTGGTCTGCGCCACCAGCCGTGCGGTGGTTTTCAGGGACTGGACATCGCCGCCAAGCCCGCCGAAATCCTGGCTGAATTCAAACAGCACCCCGGCATTCGGGTTGAGGCCGGTGAGGCGCGAGTCAAAGCTGTAGGTATAGCCCAGCGTGCTTTTCCAAAGCTGCCCCCGGGCTGCCTCGGCAGCGATGATGTTGCCCAGACAGGCGGCGGTGAGGCCATCTTCCGTGCAATCGCGCACGCCGTTGGCCGGGGTCGTGTCGGCGCCATAGGAATGCTTGATCTCGGTGCTGTTGAGCGCATAGCGCACGCCAAACCGGGCGCGCTCCCCGATCGGAAATTCCAGCCCGAAGCTCAGATCGCCGACCTCGGTGTCGAACAGCGAATTCTGGTTGTCGGTCGTGGTATAGCCGATGTTGAAGGAAAATTCGACATCCCGCCCGAGGAAGGCGGGCTCGACGAAGTTCAGCCCGTAGACCTTGTTGTCGCTGGCTCCGGAAATCGAGAAATTCAGAACCTGGCCCCGTCCGAGGAAGTTCTTCTCCTGGAACTGCGCCACCAGGCCAAAGCCGCCATTGGTGGAATACGAGCCGCCAAAGGTGAGCGAGCCCGTCGTGGTCTCCTCGACATCGACATCCACGATCACCTGATCCTGGCTCGAACCTTCGCGCGCGTTCACTTCGGCGTTGCTGAAATATCCCAGGGCGCGGATGCGTTCGGCGCTTTCGCGGATTTCGCGCGGGTTGAACGGATCGCCCTCGACCACCTTGAACTGACGCCGCACCACCCGGTCGAGCGTGGTGGCATTGCCTTCGATGTCGATCCGCTCGACAAAGATTCGCGGCCCCTTGGACAGAACGAATTCCACATCCAGCGTCAGATCGCGATCATTGCGGGTGATGCGTGGTTCGACACGCAGGAAATCGATGCCCTTCTTGATTGCCAGGCGTTCCATCCGGGCAATCGAATTCTCCACCAGGCTTGGCGAATAGACGATGCCGGGGCGAACCCGCAGGATGGCCTGGAATTCCGCCGCATCGACGCCGTCCATCTCTGATGTCGTGGAAATCCCGCCAAAGCGGAATTGCTGGCCCTCTTCGACGTTGAAGGTCACGAAATAGCCGTTGCGCTCGCGTGCCAGTTCGGCATTCACCGAGGTGATGCGGAAATCGACATAGCCGCGCGACAGGTAGAAATCGCGCAGCACCTGCTGGTCGAATTGCAGCCGATCTTCCAGGAACGTGTCCTTCTTGATCAGCGCCCGCAGCAGACCGGCCTGCTTTGTTTGCATGACCCGGCGCAGCCGGGCGTCGGAATAGGCCTGGTTGCCGATAAAGCCGATGCGCTGCACCTCGACATTGCCGCCCTCGAAGATCTCGAACACCAGATCGACCCGGTTGTCGGAGCGGCGGATGATCTTGGGCGAAACCGCCGCGCCCAGCCGTCCGTTCTGGTTATAGGCTTCGGCGATGATTTCGGCGTCGCGCTCGGCCATGGTCGGGCTGAACACCAGCCGCGACCGGCTCTTGATGAATTCGGCCAGGTCTTCGTCCTTGAGCCGCTTGTTACCCTCGAAGCTGATCTTGTTGATCGTCGGGTATTCCTTGACCACGATCACCAGCCGCCCGCCGCGTGGCTCGAGAGACACACTCTCGAACAGCCCAGAGCCGAGAATGCGCTGATAGGCATCGTTGAGTTCGCCCGCCGAAACCGTCTGGCCGCGGGCGATTCCCGCATAGGACAGGATCGTGCCCGCCTCGATGCGCTTGTTGCCCTCGATGGTCACCGTGCTGAAGCGATAACTCTGCGCCTCCGCCGGTGATGGCAGTGCCGCAAAAACCATTGATATCGCGAAGAAAATCGCGGCTATCAGATGGGTTGAAAAGTTTTTCTGCTCAATCAGGCCTGTTTTGAGGCCTCGTTTTTTACCGGTCATTGCCTTACCCGCTCAGACACCCCTTTTAAGACTGACTAAAGGTAATATCCCGGCTTGTCAAAAAGGCAAAACAGGCGCCCGGCAAGGGCGCCCTTGGTCGCGATCTTGGCATGGTGCGCGGTGCTGCGGATCAGAGCGAGCCGAGCCAGGCTCCCGCCAGCAATGCAACGATGATGGTGAAAACATAGAGAATACGGTCCCAGTTGAGGTTCCACAACAGGCTCAGCCCGCGATATCCCTTCTCGATCGTATCCATCTTTTTGTACCTGAAAATTGCAGCCACAGTCAGATTGCGTGGCGAATGTGGCCAAATCAGGGTTCGAATTGAGGCGAAATTGCGGCGCCGGCTGTGACATTTTGGTCGCAGCCCCGCCTCGCCCCCGTCTCCGCGCCTGGCCTCAGGGACAGAACAGATCGTTGGTCAGCGCAAACACCATCAACGATAGCACCAGCGTCAGTCCGATGGTCATCAGCACACGCAGCGCCTTGTCCGACGGCGGCTTCCCGGCCAGCGCCTCATAGCCGTAGAACACCAGATGCCCGCCATCCAGGATCGGAATCGGAAACAGGTTCAAAAGCCCCACCGCGGTGCTCAGCACGGCGATGAACCAGATGAAGTTCTCCGCCCCCTGGCTGGCCATCTGGCCGCTGACCTGGGCGATGCCGATCGGCCCGGTCATGTTGCAGCTCGAAATCGCGCCGGTCACCATGTGCCAAAGCCCCGAGATCGAGCTCCGGATGATCCGTCCGGTCTGCGAAACGCCGCCGACAAGCGCACTTCCCAGCCCCGGCGTTTCGGTGGCAGGTTCGAACATCAGCCCGCCGGCGATGCCGATGCGCCATTCGGTCTTGAAGCCGCCGTCGCGCTGCGGTTCGTCCACGCGGCGCGGCACCAGGGTGAATTCCAGCTCCTCGGCGCCGTCCGCGCCGGGCCGCCACACGTTCAGCAGCAGCGGCTTGCCGGCGCCGCCTTCGACCCGCTCCTTGAGCTGATCGAAGGCAAAGATCGGTGTGCCATCGACATGGGTGATCACATCGCCGACCTGCAGCCCGATGCCGTAGGCCGCCGATTGCGGCGCCAGCTGGGTGATCAGCGGCGGATAGGGAAACGGCGCCTGCACCATCCGCGCGTCGCCGCCGCGGCGCACCGAATAATCCAGGATCGGCTGCATCGGAATGGCGTCGTCAAAGCCGCGAAACGCGTCGAAATCCTCGAACGAGGGCACCTCGGCACCGCCGATCGCGATCAGCTCGTCGCCTGGCTCGAGCCCCTGCACCACGCCCGGCAGCGGGCGCAGCGCGCCGACTGTCAGCGGGTCGCGGGCCTCGCCCTGGGTCAGGATCACCCCGGCAAAGACCAGGATCGACATCGCGAAATTGAACATCGGCCCCGCCGCCACCGTCGCCGCGCGCGCCCAGAGCGGCGCGCCTGCCATGGTGTGGCGCAGTTCCTCGGGGCTGAGTGCGGTCACCGCCTCCTCGTCGTTGCCCGCCGAAGCGGCATTGGCATCGCCGAGGAATTTCACATAGCCGCCAAACGGAAGAGCTGCGAATTGCCAGCGCGTGCCACGCTTGTCCATGCGCGACCACAGCACCGGCCCGAAGCCCAGAGAGAACACCTCGGCCTTGATCCCCGACCAGCGCCCGACGATGTAATGGCCGTATTCATGCACCGCCACGATGATCGAAAGCGCCACGACAAAAGCGATCAGCGTCATGGCAACGCTGCCGAACTGCGGAATAAGTGCTGTGATATCCAAGAACCCTGCCCTGTTTTCTGGTTGCGCCGTCGCGTCAGTCGCGCGCGGCGATGATGTCTGTTGCCTGCCTACGGGCCATTTGGTCGGCCCGGGCGACGTTATCAAGGGTCATTTCGGCATCAATAAGGCCGCTTGTGGCCTCGGCCCGCTCCAGCGTGGCCTCAACGACACGCGCCATGTCGGTGAATTTGAGCCGCCCGGCGATGAACCCGTCGAGCGCGATTTCCTTGGCGGCGTTGAACACCGCCCCGGCCAGCCCGCCCCTTGCCATCACTTCGCGCGCCAGCCCGAGCGCCGGATAGCGCGCCAGGTCCGGCGTCTCGAAATTGAGCTGCCCGACCGCCGCCAGATCAAGCCGCTCGACCGGCAGCGCGCGCCGTTCGGGCCAGTTGAGCGCATAGCCGATGGCATGGCGCATGTCCGACACGCCAAGATGTGCCATCACCGCGCCGTCGCGAAACCCGACCAGCGCATGAACCAGCGATTCAGGATGCACCAGCACCTCGATTCGCTCCGGGTCGATGCCGAAATATTCCCGTGTTTCAATCACTTCCAAGGCCTTGTTGAACATCGACGCCGAATCGATGGTGATCCGCTGTCCCATGTCCCAATTGGGGTGGCTGCTGGCCTCCGCCACGCTGGCCTCGTCGAGATCCGCCAGCGCCCAGTCACGGAAGGCCCCGCCCGAAGCGGTGATGATCACCCGCTCGACCGCGGCGATATCCTCGCCCACCAGCGCCTGGAACACCGCCGAATGCTCGCTGTCCACCGGCAGCACCCGCGTGCCATGGGCCTTTGCCGTCGCCATCAGAAGCCGCCCCGCCGTGACCAGCGATTCCTTGTTGGCCAGCGCCAGCATCGCGCCCTGTTGCAGCGCCGCCATCCCCGGTGCCAGGCCCGCCGCGCCGACAATCGCGCTCATCACCCAGTCCGCGGGTCGCGCGCCCGCCTCTGCCAGCGCGCGCTCGCCCGCCGCCGCGGCGATGCCGCTGCCCGCCAGTGCATCGCGCAGCTCGCCGAGCCGCTCGTCATGCGCCGTCACTGCCAGATTGGCCTTGAGCCGGCGCGCATCCGCCGCCAGCGCGGCGATGTTGTGGCCGCCGGTCAGCGCCACCACGTCATAGTCATCCGGCGCGCGCGCGATCAGGTCGATCGTCGATTGGCCGATCGAGCCGGTGGCGCCGAAAATCGAGATCCGTCTCATGTAAGCCCGATCACCACGCCCGCCAGCGTCACCGCCAGCGAAGCGCCCATCATCGCGTCGAACCGGTCCATCACGCCGCCATGGCCGGGGATCAGGTTGGAACTGTCCTTGATCTTCATCCGCCGCTTCAGCGCGCTTTCCGCCGCATCGCCCATCTGCGACGCGAAAGACAGCCCGACCCCGGCCAGAACCAGCCATTGCGGCAGGCCGAATTGCACTTGAAACCAGAAGCTTACCGCCGCCGCCACGATCCAGCCGGCGACCGTGCCCGACCATGTTTTCTTGGGGCTCACCTTGGGCCAGAATTTCGGCCCGCCGATGATGCGCCCGGCGAAATAGCCCGCCACATCGGTCGCCACCACCACCGCAACCAGCCACAGGGTCCAGATCAGCCCGGCATCGTTGCGCAGGCTGACCAGCCCATAGGCGCCGAGGAAAATGGCGGCGCCGAAGGCGGCGGTCAGGGCCGGATGCTTGCCGGTGCGCCCGACCAGCACGATCACCAGGATGCCGAGGATGATCGCGGCAATGCCGCCCGGCACCAACAGCGCGATCGCCAGCGCCAGCGCCGCGACCACGGCCTCCTGCTGCGCCGCCCTGACATGGCCGGGGCGGATCATCCGCACCAGCTCCCAGGTCATCAGCCCGGCGATCAGCACGCCGAGCGCGGCAAAGATATAGCCCCCGGCCCAGATCGCCACCGCGCCGAGAGCGATCATCGCCACGCCCGACATCACCCGCGGCGCCAGGTCGCCCCAGCGGCCGCCGTCATTTTTCGGCGCCGGCGACTTGGTTGGCGCCTTCGTCTTTGTCTTCATGGTTTCGCTCCCCCGAAGCGGCGGTCACGCGCGCCATAGCTCTCGACCAGCCCGGCAAAGATTTCCTTCGAGAAATCGGGCCACAGCGTGTCGATGAACTCATACTCGGCATAGGCCGATTGCCACAGCAGAAAATTCGATATCCGCGCCTCTCCGCTGGTGCGGATCACCAGGTCAGGATCTGGTAAAACATAAGTATCTAAATACTTTGGCAGGGTTTCTTCATCTACCGTCTCGGGGTCGAGCCGCCCCGCCGCCACATCCTGCGCCAGCCGCTTGGTGGCGCGCGCCACCTCGTCGCGCCCGCCATAGTTGAGGGCGATGGTCAGATGCACCCGGTCGTTTTCCGCGGTCAGCTCTTCCAGCTCATCCATCAGCGCAATGAGCTTGGCGTCGAGCCGCACCCGGTCACCGATGAAGCGCACCCGCACGCCCTCCTGCTTCAGCGCCCGCGCTTCCTTGGTGATATAGCGGCGGAACAGGCTCATCAGCCCGGCCACCTCGACCTGGGTGCGCTTCCAGTTTTCCGTCGAAAAGGCGAAGATGGTCAGGTATTTGACGCCGAGATCGGGGCAAGCCTCGACAATCTCGCGCACCCGCTTGGCGCCGGCGTGATGGCCGAAAAGCCGCGGTCGGCCGCGCTGCGTGGCCCAGCGGCCATTGCCATCCATGATGATCGCCACATGGCCCGGCCCCGGTCCCGGCCCGGACCCCGGAGTCCCTGTCGCAGGTCTCTCCGCCCGGATGTCGTCGTTCGTCACGGCCATCGCCCGCCCCTTTCGGCCGCTCAGACCTGCATGATTTCCGCTTGCTTGGTTTCCAGCCCCTCGTCGACCGCCTTGATATAACGGTCGGTCATCTCCTGCACCTCGGTTTCCCAGAATTTCTGGTCATCCTCGCTCAGCTGGGTGTCGGCCTTGCCCTTCTTGATCTGGTCCATGCCGTCGCGGCGCACGTTGCGCACCGCCACACGGGCATGTTCGGCATATTGCGCCGCCACCCGGGTAAGCTCGCGACGCCGTTCCTCGTTGAGTTCCGGGATCGGCAGCATGATGATGGTGCCATTTGTCTGCGGGTTGATACCAAGACCGCTGTTCATGATCGCCTTTTCCACCTTCTGGACCAGCGATTTGTCCCACACGTTGATCGTCACCATGCGTGGCTCGGGCACGTTGACGGTGCCGACCTGGTTGATCGGGGTCATCGCGCCGTAAGCATCGACCATCACCGGCTCAAGCATCGAGGCACTGGCCCGCCCGGTCCTGAGCGAGGCAAACTCGGTGCGCATCGCCGCGATGGCGCCCTGCATCCGGCGTTCGAGATCGTCGGTATCCAGCATGAATTCGTCTGACATCGGTAAAATCCTGTGGTGTGGCCGTTTCGGCTTTGCCCAAGGTATAGATCAAGGTGCGGTCGAAATACCAGTGGGGTTCGCCGCCCTGTCCTGCGCCAGCCCGCCGCTGCGAGCCCCCCTCGGCCCGGCGCCCTATCCGCCCACCGTGGTATAGGTGCCCTCGCCCGCCAGGATGCCGCGGAACCCGCCCGGCTCGTCGAGCGAGAACACGATGATCGGCAGGCTGTTGTCGCGCGCCAGGGCAATGGCGCTGGCGTCCATCACCTTCAGGTGCTTGGACAACACATCGTCATAGCTGATCGCATCGAAGCGCACCGCATCGGCGTTGCCCACCGGATCCTTGTCATAGACCCCGTCCACCTTGGTGCCCTTGAAGATCGCCTCGCAGGCCATTTCGCTGGCGCGCAGCGTCGCCGCGGTGTCGGTGGTGAAATAGGGGTTGCCGGTGCCGGCGGCGAAGATGCAGACCCGCTTCTTTTCCAGGTGGCGCACCGCGCGGCGCCGGATATAGGGCTCGGCGACCTCGTCCATCCGGATCGCACTGATCACCCTTGTGTGCACGCCCAGCCCTTCGAGCGAGGATTGCATCGCCAGCGCGTTCATCACCGTGGCCAGCATGCCCATGTAGTCGGCGGTGGTGCGTTCCATCCCCTGGGCGCTGCCCTGAAGGCCGCGAAAGATGTTGCCACCGCCGATCACCATGCAGATCTCGACGCCCATCTCATGCACCGATTGCACCTCGCGCGCGATTCGCAGCACCGTCGGCGGATGCAGACCGAAACCCTGATCGCCCATCAGCGCCTCGCCTGAAATCTTCAGCATCACGCGTCGAAACGCGGCGCGCGGTTCGGTTTGCGGCGCGGCATCCTGGCTCATGGGGCACTCCATCCTGTGCTGTGGAAGTCAGTGCAAAATGTCGCAAAAGCACGCCAGTTTCAATCTGCGAAATCCGACGCGGATTTCGCTGCGTTTTCCGACGCGGAAAACGATGCCTCCCCCCTGGCCATTCGCGCCCAAAAAATCCGCGTCGGATTTTTCCCCGTTTTCCGCGTCGGAAAACGGCGTTAGGAACCCCCATGATCGCGCCCAGTGATATCCCTCCCGACCGCCCCGTGCTGATCGCCGGCCCCACCGCCAGCGGCAAGTCCGCCCTCGCGCTGGCGATTGCCGAGGCCCAGGGTGGCGTGATCGTCAACGCCGACGCACTCCAGGTCTTCGCCAACTGGCGGATCCTCACCGCGCGCCCGCCCGCCGCCGATCTGGCGCGCACGCGCCATGCGCTCTATGGCCATGTCCCCGGCGATCAGGGCTATTCCGTCGGCCACTGGCTGCGCGATCTCGCCCCCTTCCTCGACCAGCGCCTGATCATCACCGGCGGCACCGGGCTCTATTTCTCGGCCCTCACCGAAGGGCTGGCGGAAATACCGCCGACCCCGCCCGCGATTCGCGCCGAGGCCGACGCGCTGGACCTGTCCGAGATGCAGGCAGCGCTCGATCCCGCCACCGCCGCGCGCATCGACCAGAACAACCGCATGCGCGTGCAGCGCGCCTTCGAGGTGCAGCGCGCCACCGGGCGTGGGCTGGCGGCGTGGCAGGACGACACCCCGCCGCCGTTGCTGCCGCTGGCCGCCTGCACCGCGCTGCTGATCGACGCACCGAAAGACTGGCTCAACCCGCGCATCGAACGCCGCTTCGATCAGATGCTCGACCAGGGCGCGCTCGACGAGGCCCGCGCCAACCTGGCCGATTGGGATCCGGCGCGGCCCTCGTCGAAAGCCATCGGAGCGCCCGAACTGATCGCCCATCTCAGGGGCGAGATCCCGCTGGCCGAAGCCCGCAGCGCCGCGATCATCGCCACCCGGCAATATGCCAAGCGCCAGCGAACCTGGTTCGCCGCGCGCATGAAAGCCTGGCGCCGCCTGTCCGTCGCTTGACCTTTTGCGACTTCCGGAGCAGGTTTCCCCGGTATTATCGCCACTTTCTTGCACAATCACGATGGCGTGGCTTTTCATGTCCCTGAATGACATTCCCGATATCCAGCCCCTCACCCGCTACCTCGGCGGTGGCGGCTGGCGTCTCGGATTGCAACACCAAAACGCCGATCACCTGCTGATCCGGCTGACCCGCGGCGGCGGCCAGGCGATCGTTCAGGCCAACCGCCATAGCTTGAGCGCGTCGAGCACCCTGTTCCTGCCCGCCGGCACCCTGTTTTCGCTCGCCCCGGCGCCGCAATCGCTCGGCACCGTCCTGCGCCTGCCGCCGGGCGCCGAAATCGAATTGCCGGAGGCCGCGCATGTGCTGCGCACTCCCAACATGCAGGATCAGGCCGCGCTGACCCGGCTGATCGAGGCGATGCAGCGCGAGCAGGACAGCGGCGGCGCCTTTCACGGTGCAGCGGCGCGCGCCCATGCCACGCTGGTCGCGATCTGGCTGCGCCGCGCCATCCTCGAGCAGCCGCCGCGCCCAGCCCCCGGCGCCGATGCCCGCCTTGCCGCCGCCTTCGCCGGCATCGTGGCGCGCGAGGCGCGCATCGATCGCCCGATGGCGGCCTATGCCGAGGCGCTCGGTGTCAGCGCGACGCATCTCTCGCGCTGCTGCAAATCGGCCAGCGGCCGCAGCGCCGCCGAAATCCTGACCGAGGTGAGTCTGCATGGCGCGCGCCGCCTGCTCGCCGATACCGGCCTGCCGGTCGGCAGAATCGCCGCCCATCTCGGTTTTCGCAGCGCCGCCTATTTTTCCCGCTTCGTGGTTCATCACACCGGTAAATCGCCCTCTGATCTGCGCGCCGCCACGCGCCCGGCTGCTGAGCGCGGAAGGCCATAATCGCGGAATAGTTCAAGATTTTCGCCGTTGCGGCGCCGGGCGCTATCGGAGCCGGCGATCGGGCCAACAACGGATCGCGGCAGGTTTCTCGACACTAATGTCGCTTTCAGTCGAGCGTTTTGTCGCTTTTTTGCCTCCAGATGGCGAAACCCACCGTTGACGCCGGGGGGGAAGACGTGCGGGAATAGGCGCGGCAACTTTGGGGGGAGGAGCTGATACGGGCGAGGAAGCCCGATGCTGCGACCCTCAACAAAAAAAATGATACACAGGGAGTTCACATATGACCCAATCTACAATCAACGGCAAACCGGTGCACCCGGCGGCGAAGATGTATGCCGAGGAATTCAAGGCGGGCAAGCTTGGCCGCCGCGAGTTCCTCGCCCGCGCATCGACCTTCGGCGTGACCGCGGCAGCGGCCTATGCCATGGGCGGCCTCGGCGCGCCAGCCGAAGCGGCCAGCCATGCCACCCCCACGATGGGCGGTACGCTGCGCGTTCAGATGAACGTGCGCGAGTTGAAAGACACCCGCACCGCCGACTGGTCTGAGATCGGCAACGAAACCCGCGGCAACCTGGAATACCTCGTCGAATACAACAACGACGGGACGATCCGCGGCATGCTGCTGGAGAGCTGGGAAATCAACGAAGACGCGACCCAGTATACCCTCAACGTCCGCAAGAACGCGAAATGGGACAATGGCGATGATTTCACCGCCGAAGACGTGGCCCGCAACATCGCGCGCTGGTGCGAGAAGAACGTCGAGGGCAATTCGATGGCCGGCCGCATGGCCACGCTGATCGACGAAGCCACCGGCATGGCCGGCGACGGCGTGATCGAAGTGGTCGACAGCCACACCGTCAAGCTCAACCTGCCGGCGCCCGACATCTCGCTGATCGCCAGCTTCTCGGACTATCCCTCGGCCATCGTCCACGGCTCCTATGACCCGGCCCAGACCCAGAACGCGGTCGGCACCGGACCCTACGCGCTGACCGAGCTCGAAGTCGGGCTGAAGGCCACGCTCGAGCGCAAGGAAGGCCATACCTGGTGGGGCACCGAAGTCTATGGCGGCCCCTATCTCGACCGCATCGAATATATCGACTTCGGCACCGACCCGTCCTCGTGGCTGGCGGCGCTCGAAGCCGAAGAGGTCGACATGGTGCATGAATCGGTGGGTGAATTCATCGACGTGTTCGATGGTCTCGGGCTCGAGAAGTCCGAAGTCGTCACCATGAGCACCATCGTGATCCGGCCCAACCAGCTGGCCGAGGTCGACGGCAAGAAGCCCTATGCCGACAAGCGCGTGCGTCAGGCGATCTCGATGGCGGTCGACAACAACGTGCTGCTCGAGCTCGGCTATGGCGGGCGCGGCTCGGTCGCGGTCAATACCCATCTCGGCCCGGTGCACCCGGAATATGTCGACACGCCAGCGCCCAAGCATGACCCCGCCGGCGCCAAGGCGCTGATGGAAGAGGCCGGCATGGCCGATTACGAGCACGAACTGCTCTCGATCGACGACGACTGGCGCCGCAACACCACCGATGCGGTGGCAGCGCAGCTGCGCGACGCCGGCATCAAGGTCAAACGCACCGTGCTGCCGGGCAACACGTTCTGGAACGACTGGGTCGGCTATCCGTTCAGCTCGACCAACTGGAACCACCGCCCGCTCGGCGTGCAGATCTGGTCGCTGGCCTACAAGTCGGGCGAGGCCTGGAATGAATTCGGCTGGGCCAATGCCGAGTTCGACACGCTGCTGGCCGAGGCCCTCTCGATTGCCGATGCCGACAAGCGCAAGGCGATCGCCGAGAAATGCGCCGCCCTGATCCAGGAGGAAGGCGTCACCATCCAACCCTACTGGCGCGCGCTCTATCGCCACTACCGGGAAGGGCTGGTCGGCACCGAACAGCATATCGCGTTCGAGCATCACCACTATAAATGGGGTCTGGCCGGCTGACCGACCGCTCCACAACAGGGCCGCGCCGATCATGGCGCGGCCCTTCGCGCCTACGCGCCGCAATCGCCGGCAGAACAACAATAATCGGCATTGCATTCAACGGCCGGAACCAACCGGCCCAAGCCTGACCGACAGGGGCTGACATGGGACTGTTTATTCTAAGACGGCTGGGCGTGATGGTCCTTACGGCACTCTGCCTGACCTTCGTGGTCTTCTACCTGACCAATCTCTACCCGAACCTCGAAAAGCTGGCCAAGACCCAGGGCAACATGCGGATGTCCGACGAAGCGGTCGAACGCTGGCTCGGCAATCGCGGCTATACCGAGAACCTGTTCTCGAAATATGGCCAATGGCTCGGCGTCCTGCCCGGATATGTCATCGAAGGCGCGGATGGCGAGGTGCGCGGCAAATGCGCCGTCATCGGCAAGCCGGTGGACAAGGCGCCGCGCTATTGCGGCGTGCTTCAGGGCGATTGGGGCTGGTCGACACGGTTTCGCGACGAAGTCTCGTCCATCATCGCCCGCGGGCTCGGTCTGACCGCAAAACTCATGCTTTTCACCATGCTGCTGATGGTGCCCGCCGCGCTGATTGTCGGCGTGCTGGCGGGAATGCGCGAAGGCTCGCGCACCGACAGAACCCTCTCCACCCTATCCATCGCCACAACGGCAACGCCGGAATATGTCTCGGGGGTGATCTTCATCGCGCTGCTGGCCTCGTCGAAATATGGCCTTTCGCCGCTGTTCGTCGAATGGGGCCTGATCGAGGGCAAGACCATCTTCCGCGGCACCGCCACCCAGGCGATGGAAAACGCCAACTTCAACAATTTCTTCCTGCCGGTGCTGACAGTCACGCTCTATGGCATGGGCTATATCGCCCGCATGACCCGGGCCTCGATGGCCGAGGTGATGACGGCGCAATATATCCGTACCGCCCGCCTCAAGGGCGTCAGCTTCCGCAACATCGTGATGAAACACGCGCTCAGAAACGCCCTGATCGCCCCCTTCACGGTGATCATGCTGCAGATCCCCTGGCTGCTCAACGGCGTGGTGATCGTCGAGACGCTGTTCAACTACAAAGGCTTCGGCTGGACTCTGGTCCAGGCCGCCAGCAACAACGATATCGAGCTGCTTCTGGGCGTCTCGGTTGTTTCGGTCGTGGTCGTTCTGTTCACACAGCTGATTTCCGATATCGGTTATGTGTTCCTGAACCCGCGCATCCGGATTTCTTGAGCGAGGGCGCGGATTCATGGAACAACTCACCTGGTTTGGCGCCTACGGCAGCACAATCGCACCGCTGCTTTTCGTGATGATCACACTGGCCATCGTCGCCGGCCTCTGCGCCGCGCTGCTTGGCTTCACCAACGCATCCCCAAGAACCAGCTTCAAGCTGTTCAACGGCATCGCCGTGCTGCTCCTGGTCTTTGTCGGCTTCAACTATGTCTTTGGCGGCATTTCCGGCTCCGAGGATGAGGGGCTCAGCCTCGCAAGCATCGGCTGGATGCTGGCGATCATCGCGGGCCTTGGTGTCTTCTCCGCCATGCTGGCGGTGTTCATGAAGACCTTCTTCGACAAACCCGCCGGTGTCATGGGGCTGATCTTCAAATGGTCGCTCTACATCACCGGCATCCTGGTCATGCTGTGGCTGGTGGTCACGCTGATCTGGCAGGGCGCGGCGCACAACGCCTGGCTCGCCGGGTTCGACGGCGAGGCGATGCCGGCAGCGGACGAGATCGCGCGTCACAAGTATATCTCGGTGTTCGAGAACCGCGGCATCCTGGCCAATATCTTCGTCCGTTTCATGCCGGTCTGGATATCGCTCATCGTGCTCTACGGCGTGTCGATCCATTACAAGCGCCGCCTCGGCCTCTATGGCAAGCTGTTCGACAGCGTCATCGGCATGATCGGCTTCGGCCTGGTGATGTTCTGGGTGTTCACCGCGCTCTATGTCGGCGTGTTCGACATGATCGCCACCCATGGCGCGCTCGAACAGGTGTCGGGCATGAAGAACAAGCTGCCCGGCACACCGCTGGCCGGAGCCGAACCGGGCGAGTATCCGTTCTATCTTCTGGGCGGCGACAATCTGGCGCGCGACGTGTTCAGCCGCATGGTCGAAGGCTCGGTGATCGTGATCCGCATCGCCCCGATGGCGACGCTGTTCGCCTTCATGGTCGGCATCACGCTCGGCCTGCCCGCGGGCTACTACGGCGGCCGCCTCGATACCGGGCTCAGCTTCCTCGCCAACCTGATCCTCGCCTTCCCCGTGATCCTGCTGTTCTATCTGCTGGTCACGCCCGAGATCGTTCTGACCGGGCTGCCGCAATACATGGCGGCGGTGCTGTTCGTGTTCCCGCTGGTGTTCTTCGGGATCCTGATCCATTCGCGCTTCCGCACCCAGCCGCACAAGGATTACATCTGGCTGGCTTTGGTGCTGATCCCGATGTTCCTGTTCTATGCCTCGGCGATCAACGATCCCGGCTCGACCTCGAAGATCCGCTTCTGGCCGTTCGATTTCTTCAACATCCCCGGCGGCATCCTCGTGGTCTTCGTCTCGGTGGTGTTCGTCAATTCGCCCACCGTGTTCCGGATCGTGCGCGGCCTCGCGCTCGATATCCACACCCGCGATTACGTGGCAGCGGCACAGACCCGCGGCGAAGGCCCGTGGTACATCATGCTCTGGGAGATCCTGCCCAATGCGCGCGGGCCGCTGATCGTCGATTTCTGCCTGCGCATCGGCTACACCACGATCCTGCTCGGCACCCTGGGCTTCTTCGGCCTCGGCCTGCCGCCCGAAAGCCCGGATTGGGGCAGCACCATCAACGAGGGCCGCAAGCTCCTGTCGATCTTCCCGCACCCGGCCCTGCCCCCGGCCTTCGCGCTCCTGACGCTGGTCCTGGGGCTCAACCTGCTGGCCGATGGCCTGCGCGAAGAATCGCTGAGGGATTAACAGACCATGCGTGAAGCGCACGCCAGAGCAACAAACGGTCCCGGCCAGAATGCCGGATTTTCGCGGCAGCCGGATGGCAGCCGAACGGCAGCCGAGAGTCACCCCCCCGATTCGGGCGTGAAAGGAGAAAGTTAATGGCGAAGATTCACGACCATGACGGCTACATTCTCGAGATCGACAAATTGTCGATTTCCTTCTTCACGCGGCTTCGGGAAATCCCTGCGGTGATGGACTTCTCGGTCAAGGTTCAACCCGGCGAAGCCGTTGGTCTGGTTGGAGAATCCGGCTGCGGCAAGAGCACGGTGGCGCTCGGCGTGATGCGCGATCTGGGCAAGAACGGGCGCATTGTCGGCGGCTCGATCAAGTTCAAGGGCCGCAACATGGAACAGATGAGCGCGGATGAGCTGCGCGATATCCGTGGCAACGAAATTGCCATGATTTATCAAGAGCCTATGGCCTCCCTGAACCCCGCCATGCGGATCGGCAGGCAGCTGATGGAAGTGCCGATGATTCACGAAGGCGTGAGCGAACACGAGGCCTACCAGCGCGCCCTCGAGGTCGTCACCGATGTGAAACTCCCCGACCCCGAACGCATGCTCCGCTCCTTCCCGCACCAGCTTTCCGGCGGTCAGCAACAGCGCATCGTGATCGCTATGGCCTTGATGTCAAAGCCTTCCTTGCTGATCCTCGACGAGCCGACAACCGCGCTCGACGTGACGGTGGAGGCCGCCGTGGTCGAGCTGGTCAAGGATCTGGGCAAGAAATACGGCACCTCGATGCTGTTCATTTCGCACAACCTCGGCCTGATCCTGGAAACCTGCGATCGGATCTGCGTGATGTATTCCGGTGAAGCGGTCGAGCGCGGCGATATCGAAACCGTGTTCAACAAGATGCAACACCCTTATACACAAGCGCTTTTCCGCTCCATCCCGCTGCCCGGCGCCGACAAGAATTCGCGCCCGCTGGTGGCCATTCCGGGCAATTTTCCGTTGCCGCATGAGCGCCCCAAGGGCTGCAATTTCGGCCCGCGCTGCGACTATTTCAAAGACGGGCTCTGCGATGAGGGCTTCATCCCGATGTCCGATGTCGACGGCGACGGCGCCCATGAAAGCCGTTGCCTGCGGTTCCGTGAAATAGATTGGAATGCCCCGCTAACCCTCGCTGAGAAAAAGCAAAAAGGCGAAATCGGCGAAGTCGTCCTGAAGATGGACAACCTCAAGAAATACTACGAGGTCGCGGCCAACGCGCTGTTCGGCGGCGGCGAGAAACGCGTGGTCAAGGCCAACGAAACCCTCAGCTTCGAAGCCCGCGAAAGCGAAACCCTTGCGATTGTCGGCGAGTCCGGCTGCGGCAAATCCACCTTCGCCAAGGTGCTGATGGGGCTGGAAACCGCGACCGGCGGCGAGATCCTGCTCGACGGCAACAACATCGAAGCCATACCGATCGAGAAGCGCGATACCCAGACTGTCGCCGATATCCAGATGGTGTTCCAGAACCCGTTCGATACGCTCAATCCGTCGATGACGGTTGGCCGCCAAATCATTCGTGCGCTTGAGATTTTCAAGATCGGCACCGATGACGCCGACCGCCGCGAGAGGATGCTGAAGCTGCTCGATCTGGTGAAGCTGCCACGCGAATTCGGCGACCGGATGCCGCGGCAATTGTCGGGTGGCCAGAAACAGCGCGTCGGCATCGCCCGCGCCTTTGCCGGCGGCGCGCGCATCGTGGTGGCAGACGAACCGGTCTCGGCGCTCGATGTGAGCGTGCAAGCCGCGGTGACCGATCTGTTAATGGAAATTCAACGTAAAGAGAAGACAACGTTGCTGTTCATTTCGCATGACCTGTCGATCGTGCGCTATCTGAGCGACCGGGTGATGGTGATGTATCTCGGGCATGTGGTGGAACTGGGCAGTACGGATGAAGTTTTCGCCCCGCCTTACCACCCCTATACCGAAGCGCTGCTTTCGGCGGTGCCCATCGCTGACACGAAAGTGAAGAAAAAACATATTGTTCTGGAGGGCGACATCCCTTCGGCCATGGATCCTCCTCCCGGTTGCCCGTTCCAGACGCGCTGCAATTGGAAAGACAAGGTTTCCGGTAACCTGTGCGACACCGAAGTGCCGCCTATGCGCCAGCTGACTGCGGGCCACCAGATCAAATGCCACCTCCCGGACGAGGAACTGGCGACGATGGAGCCGGTGATCAAGCTGCCCGACGCCGCCGAATAAGCTCGCTCCTGAGAGAAGATCAGCCAGGCCTTTGGGCCTGGTTTTCTTTTTGCTTGATGGTTACATTCGCAACTATTATCACAACAACGAAATCATTCAACCAGGAGCGCATGAGATGAAAATCGAACAAATCCACCACGTCGCCTATCGCTGCAAGGACGCGAAAGAGACGGTCGAATGGTACAACAAGATGCTGAACATGGACTTCGTGCTCGCCATCGCCGAAGATCATGTCCCCTCGACCCACGAGCCCGATCCCTACATGCATATCTTCATGGATGCCGGAAATGGCAACGTATTGGCGTTTTTCGAGCTGCCCACCAAACCGGAAATGGGCCGCGACCCCAACACACCGATCTGGACGCAACACCTCGCCTTCAAGGTGAAGGACCGCGCAACACTGATAGAATTCAAGGACCATCTCGAAGCCAATGGCGTCGAGGTTCTGGGTGTGACCGATCACTCGATCTTCCACTCGATCTATTTCTACGATCCCAACGGACACCGCCTGGAACTGGCCTGTCCCGACCCGGAAGAAGACAAGCTGCTGGCCAAACTGGACAGTGTGAAATGGGAGATGCTCGAAGAATGGTCGAAGACCAAACGCGCACCCAAACATGCCGAATGGCTGCATGCCAAGGAACTGTCGGACGTTTGAACCAGATCACTTGGGGGGGCTGATCAGCTCCCCCAGATCACCTTCACGTAGTTACGCGTCTCTTTGTAGGGCGGAACGCCGCCGTATTTTTCAACTGCGCCCGGCCCGGCATTATAGGCGGCCAGCGCAAGCCGCCAGGATTTGAACTTGCCATATTGCAGCTTCAGATAGCGCGCGCCGCCTTCCAGATTTTCATAAGGATCATGCGGGTTTACCCCAAGTTTGCGTGCGGTACCCGGCATCAACTGGGCCAGACCAATCGCGCCTTTGTGCGATTTCGCCTGCACCTTCCAGCCTGATTCCTGCTGCACCAAACGCAGGAACAGATCCTCGGGCACCCCATGGCGCGCTGCCGCCGCTTTGGCCATGCTCAGATATGGTCCACGGTAGCGGCCGTTGTAGCTTTTCGAACTGCCCCATTTCGTCGGAGTGTTCACTGCCGCCGGCTGCAACCGCACCGAGGCGTTGTATTGCGAACGCGCCCTCGTATCGAGTACTTTGGTCTGCGATTTGAACAGCTTGGCGCGCTGTTTGGTCGAGAACATGTCGGCCTGAGCCGGGATCGGCGCGATCAGGGCCGAAGCGGCCACCAGAACTATGAAACGACGCATGTCTATTGAAGCCCCACCTGATGCGTTTCGCCACTGTATATAGATTCTTTCCGGTTTTTCCAGCCAAAGGATGCCATAGCGGCTACGGGGCCGGATTTTGCGCCACTCCAATACGCTCTGGCAACGGCTTTCGACAAGTTTTCTAAAAGTTTAAGCTTTCCTTCACCCTTTTGGGATGGTGTAACCAAGACTACGTTTTTCGGGGGATTCTAGAGGAGAGCGCAATGGCAGGCTCGGTAAACAAGGTAATTTTGATCGGCAATCTGGGTCGCGATCCGGAGGTGCGCACGTTCCAGAACGGCGGCAAGGTCTGTAACCTGCGCATCGCCACGTCGGAGACCTGGAAAGACAAGAACACAGGCGAGCGGCGTGAAAAGACCGAGTGGCATTCGGTGGCGATCTTCCAGGAAGGCCTGGTGCGCGTGGCCGAGCAATATCTTCGCAAGGGCTCAAAAGTCTATATCGAGGGCCAGCTCCAAACCCGCAAATGGCAGGATCAGTCCGGCGCCGACCGATATT